>CAINEZ010000175.1 GCA_903847905.1 uncultured Bacteroidota bacterium | reverse complement strand
CTCCATTTTTAGGAAGTATTCTCCAGTCTGAAGGCTTCCGGTGTTTATTTGCCGGCTGAATTTTCCTTTGTCGTAGTATTGTTCACCGAAGTCATAAATAATCTCTCCTTTCAAATCAGTTATTGAAATTTTTGACTTTCCTGATTTAATAATTGAAAATTCAAAAGTAATTTCAGAATTACCTGGATTCGGATATATTATTGAAGGGTTATTTCCGTCTGGATCCTTAAGAATTGTAGGCAGCCATGGAGTTTTATACATAACTAAAAATGGATTTTTGCAAGCTATATATTTTGAATTATTACTCAATGCTGTATGACTAAAGAATATGTTATCATAATCAGTATATGTATATTCCTTTGCTTTTGTTAATAAATTCCATACTTCAAGTTTAGAGGGATATGACATACTAAGCACCAAATATTTTTCGTCATTTGATATTGCAATATCTGCCGGTTTGGCAATTAAGATCGTATCTATTATATTTCCAGTTGCGACATCTAAGCGATAATAAATACTATCTTTACTAAGATACAAGCGTTTCTTATCTTTGGAAAATATCAGCGCACAATTTTCCATATCATATTTCTTTTGCTTTGTTGTCATATCAAACGCAAAGAATTTATTTTCACTCCTATAAGCCGGTTGTTTCTGATACACTTTTTTGTATTGAATAAATAAGATATTCAAACTATCCGCAACAGCCGTTTGATAAATTGAATTTTCAATACAGCCGGTACACGAATCAACCATTACATCTTCTATTCTTTGACCGGTATTAAAATCCCACACAGAATAACCAATTGAATCACCCCTTGTGCCAAAGATTTTACTTCCGTCATAACCGATATCTGTATAAGATATCCAACCTAACCCGGTTTGATAATCTCTAAATTTGGTCATTGATTCAGTTCTTACAACAACAATATGGCTGTCCAGCTTTCCAACCAGGTATTGCCCGTTTGGTGTAAATTTGTGATAGGAGAGGCCATCATAAGACCTGAGTAAATTTCCTGAAATAGTATTAAATAACGATACTGTTTCATATCCGGTATTATAAGCAACGGAAATAATACTATCGTCAGGTGAAAAGTTAATCTCATCTGGAATAATATTCCAATTAGCCCAAAGTGTATCATTTGGTGCAATAGCCAGCAGCCGCCCCCCGCCAAACAGCAGGGTGGTGAAGAAAAGAAAGAAACTAAAAAAAAGTTTGGGTTTCATTGCGAACCCCTTTCATATTAAATTTATATAAAAAAGTGAATTAAAGACTTTTTTTAAATTTACATAGCCCTCTTATCTAACTTAGTCCATAAATGTCTGAATCAGAATTTACAGAATTAACAGAATTATAGCAAATTTATATCTTCTTATTCTGCTAATTCTGTAAATTCTGATTCAGACAAATAAAGATGCTAATCTAATATTTAAAAGTTAGCTGTAATTTGCAGGTGATTCCTTCACATGGGTACTCTCTCATCTAACTTCTGAGAGGTTAAGGCAAAACTTAAACAATCAGGTATGATTGTTCTACTATAAATTTCAATGACTTTGCAGGTCAATCATCCCTGATTGGCCTGCAATAAACTTATTACGAAGTTCTACCAATATTGATACATTCGTAAAAAGTAAGTTTTCTAGTCATTCCTGCGTAAGCAGGAATCTCATAATCCGCATGAATAGGAGATTCCTGCATTCGCAGGAATGACAATTCAGACTTTTTACGATTGCATCAATATTGATAAAGTTAAAAGTAAAATTCAAACCTTTAAGTAAATAAAAATGAGATCCCCAATCTCTCGGGAATCTCATATATTTACATTTTAACTTCTTCAAAGTAAATTTATTACGCTCTTACCAGATTTTTGCTCTTTCATTTTCGGGAATATACATCTTGTCACCGGGTTTCACTCCGAAAGCTTCATAGAATTGGGGAAAATTCTGTAATATACCCATAATACGGAAGCGAGCAGGTGAATGGACATCCATCTTTAACCTTCTCATTAATTCCTTATCACGGACGTTCTGACGCCATACTTGTGCATAGGACAATACAAATCTTTGTAAAGGAGTGAATCCGTCAATATTTTCTATTTTCTGCCCTTTAGTTGCCATTAGCCAT
>CAINEZ010000174.1 GCA_903847905.1 uncultured Bacteroidota bacterium | reverse complement strand
GACAAATCAAGACAGTGAAAAGACAACCCACAGAATGGGAGAAAATTACAAAGTATAATGACCTTTACAACTGATAATAATAACATCATCACCGGCAGTAATTTTATAAATAAGACGATGCTCGTCTATGATTCGTCTCGACCAAAATCCTGCAAACTGATGCTTCAATGGCTCAGGATTTCCTTTGCCCTCAAAAGGAGTACGTTGAATAATTTTTATCAGTTCCCATATTTTGTTTACAACTTTAGGTTGAATATTTATCCACTCATTAAGTTGGTCAAATGCCTCCTTTCGGAAAGTAATATCTTTCATTTTTTTGTAAGAGATTTCATGTGCTTATCAAATTCTTCTCCTGTAAAAGTGATAAGATTTTCGCCTTTTTCTGTCTCCTCAATCGCTTTATCAATACGGGCTTTCATTTCATCTTTTGTTTCCGGTTTAAGCGCTTCACTTATGCTTTTATCTATGTTTATTAAAACTTCAATATTATCATTTTTCCCAAGAACCCTTTTAAGCATCTTTAAAAAACTTAAATCAAGTTCCGATGCTTTTAATCTGAATACCGTTTCCATAAATTATTTTTTTCACAAAAGTACAAAAAAAATATTTAAATTTTAAAATTATGAAAACAAAAAAAACATTAGTTGGAAATGGCTTATGCCTTATGCCGTATGCCTTGTTTCTTTTTTTCACTTTAAACTCCTTTTCGCAGAACATTGGTATAAACAATACTGGAGCGATACCCAAATCCTCCGCATTATTGGACGTGGATGATGGAAATGCCAACAACAAAGGCATCCTTATTCCGCGTGTGTCACTGGTTGATGTAAATACTTTTACCCCGATTACCGGCATTAATGTTGAAAGTTTAATAGTATACGACAGTTCGGGCACAGCCACTGGCAGCAGCGGTAAGGGCTACTACTACTGGAGCGGTAGTAAATGGATAAACATTCCAGCCCCCTCCAATGGTCCCGGTACCACAGGGCAAGTGCTTGCCTCACAAGGCAGCGGAAACTCTCCCACATGGAAAACTTTAAGTGGCGGCAATACTTATCAAACCGGCTCCGCTCTTGGCAGTGCCATGACGACCGCATATATGGATTCCGTAGGTTTGTTTACCCCTCATGCCTACAACAAATGCAACCACTCGACCGAAGCATTTATTCCATTATATACCGGCTGCACCGTGGGTTATTGCATAGAAAAAACCGAAAGAACAACTGACAATTGGACAAATGCTGTACGCACCTGCCTTGCTGTTGGTAAACGCTTGCCCGAACCGGAGGAATGGCAGGTCGCCTGCGATCTTAAAGGTGATTCAATCTTAACTATGACCGACAACTGGGAATGGGCAAGTAATTTCGCTCTGCCGATGTACACTGGCGGCCCCCCCGGAGTGGGTGCCGCGCTATTCGGTGGCGGCGGATGCGGTTATGCCTACTGGGGCTGGCTTGGCTACGCCACGGGCGGCCGCGACACGGGCGCTTTCCGATGCGTGCATTAGCAAATTTGATTATTTGGTCATTTGAGAATTTGGTTATTTTTTGAATATTACCATGAAAGGGTCGATTTTTTTTGAGAAATGGAAATAAGAGTTCGTAAAGTGGAAAGTTATAAAGTTTATAAAGTAAAAAGTAAAGACTTTACAAACTTTATGAATTTAATAATGCCCCCTGCATTTGGCAACATAAATAATTTCATCGCTCACTTTGTACACAAGGCGATGTCCCTTCGTAATTCTGCGGCTCCAATATCCTTTATACTGATGCTTGAGCGGTTCGGGCTTTCCCTTTCCCTTAAAAGGAAATTGCTCAATGTTTTCAAGCAGTTCGGTAATTCGGGAAAAGATTTTTGGATTTACAAGCCCCCATTGGCAGTAATCCTCATATGCGCTTTTTTCAAACTAAACAGCCCTCACTTTTTCAATAATGTTTTAGTAAGCAAGCGAAACTCATTCCCGCTGAGCGTAACTACATTGCGCTTGCGCTCAATGTTTTCAATGGCTTGGTTCAAATTTTCCGAATATTCTTTCCGTGTTTCTTTTTGCAGCACGCGAGGATGGGCGCTTTTATATGAGATGGTGATTTCGGCATCACGGTCATTACCTAGCAAGAGCATTAGGCGTTTGAAAAAATTACTGTCCAATTCAGAGGTCTTTAAGTGTAATACGGTTTCCATAGTAAAAAATATTTCTTATTTTTTACAAAGATAAAAAACAATTTACAATATGTTATCTATTAGCATGAATTACTATGACAATAAGCGAAATATTGAAAATAGAAGAAACGAACGCAGGTAAAATCTATCTGGTAAAGGAAGGTTTTTTTGGGAGGGCTTATGAGCATTCTGCTTATCGCTTTGTAAAACACTTACAAAAAGGGATACAATCCTTAGAAGACAAATACCACAAGTCCGCCCACTATCTTCAAATGCACATATCGGGGTTTTTTTATATCAATAGATAAAAGTTTGTTGTTTAATATCATTAAGAAACGCTTAACCAAAAGATGTGGCTTTTTGAAAATAGCCAGAATAAGAATTTAAACAGCATACAAAAAATCAACACTGCCATTCAATCGTATCTTGGGCATTTCAAGCATGCAAAGAGCTATAGATTACAACAACAATTTATAAATAATCTTTTTGAATTAAATCTTTCAAAACCATGAGACCAAAGAAAGTCATAAAGCCTACCCTGAGCTTGTAAAAGTATGCCTTCTGCTTCTTCTTAACTTTTTAACTTTGAAACGGAATCTGCATCCAAAGAAAATATATCCGCAACACTATACTAAAAGCGTTACGTTTCTTTTAGCGTAGTATTAAAGCAGCACGGGATTTACATTGCAAATCGGACAAAATTTTTTTTTTATCAAGCCATCGAAAAGCAGAATAAAATAGCGTGAAATCATAAACCAACAAAGGGGTAACATAAGCATAAACAAAACAATTTGAAAAAATACAGGGTGGTCGTAAAATGTTATTATATTTGTTTGATATATACCAATAATAAATTTCGCACATTGGAATAAATTATATTTATAATTTACACTTTAAATCAACAGGGTTTCTTTATGCAATTTGTCAATAATATCAAACTTTTGCTCGAAGACGGAACTGAATTTCAAGGAAAAAGTTTTGGCTTTAAAAAATCGGTATCAGGCGAAGTAGTTTTCAATACGGCTATGACCGGTTATCCTGAAAATCTTACGGATCCCTCGTATAAAGGACAGATACTGGTTGCCACATATCCTTTAATTGGTAATTATGGTGTTCCGGAATATTCCCGCGAAAATAATTTACTGAAATTTTTCGAGTCGGAAAATATTCACGTTTCCGGACTTATCATAGCCGACTACTCTTTTGAGTACAGTCATTGGAACTCATACAAAAGCCTGGCCACATGGCTTACCGAAAATAAAATTCCCGGTATTTACAACATAGACACCCGTGCACTTACAAAAATTCTCCGTGAAAAAGGGACTATGTTGGGAAAAATAATATTCAACGATAACGATGTACCTGATTATAATCCTAACAATGATAACCTTGTTGCGCAGGTCAGCTTATCAGAAAAACGTATTTACGGTAAAGGAAAATATAAGGTAATGCTAATTGACTGTGGTGTAAAAAATAATATTATACGCTGTTTGCTTGCACGTGATACAACTGTAATACGCGTACCATGGAATTATAATATCTCCGGCGAAGAGTACGATGGTTTGCTCTTGTCGAACGGACCAGGGGACCCAAAAAAATATACTGAAACTATTGAGAACATTAAAAAAGCATTTGTTATCGGAAAACCTGTTTTCGGTATTTGCCTTGGAAACCAGTTGATGGCGCTTGCTTCCGGCGCCGATACATACAAACTGAAATACGGACACCGCAGTCATAACCAACCTGTGCTGAAAATAGGGACTAACCGTTGTTATATCACTTCACAGAATCATGGTTTTGCAACTGATGTAAGCACTTTGACTAATGAATGGGAACCGTTATTTATCAATGTAAACGATAATACTAACGAAGGTATCCGTCATAAAACAAAACCATTTTTTTCATCACAATTTCATCCTGAAGCATCAAGCGGGCCTACTGACACTGAATTTCTTTTTGACGAATTTATCGAATTGATAAAACAATGGAAAACAAAATAAAAAAAATACTTGTATTGGGTTCCGGCGCTTTGAAAATCGGGGAAGCGGGAGAATTTGACTATTCCGGTTCCCAGGCGCTTAAAGCATTGCGGGAGGAAGGTATTCAAACCATACTGTTAAACCCAAACATCGCTACAGTTCAAACATCTGAGGGTATAGCCGACAAAATATATTTTTTACCTGTTAATGTTTATTTTGCAGAACAGGTAATTAAAAAAGAAAAACCCGATGGTATTCTACTTTCTTTCGGCGGACAAACAGCTTTGAACTGTGGCATAGAGTTGTATAAAAATAAGGTTTTACAGAAATATAATGTTGAAGTATTAGGTACTCCTGTTCAGTCAGTGATAGATACCGAAGACCGGCAATTATTTGTCAATAAGCTTGCAGAAATAAACATAAAAGTACCAAGGAGTATAGCCGTTACAAACATTGAAGATGCCGAAAAAGCTGCTCAATCCCTCGGATTTCCTATCATTATACGTTCTGCTTTTACTTTAGGAGGACAAGGAAGCGGATTCTGCTCATCCATGGACGAACTGAAACCGGCAGTACAAAAGGCATTTTCATTTTCAAACCAGATACTTGTTGAAGAATCGCTCAAAGGTTGGAAAGAGATAGAATACGAAGTGGTGAGAGACAAATACGATAACTGTATCACGGTTTGTAACATGGAAAATTTCGATCCGCTGGGTATTCACACAGGCGAAAGTATTGTAGTAGCTCCATCGCAAACGCTTACCAACCGCGAGTATTATAAACTCAGGGAATTATCAATAAAAGTTATACGCCATATAGGAATTGTCGGAGAATGTAATATCCAGTATGCGCTTGACCCGCAATCCGAGGATTATCGTGTAATAGAAGTTAATGCACGGCTTTCCCGTTCCAGCGCACTTGCATCAAAGGCTACGGGTTACCCGCTTGCATTCGTTGCAGCTAAATTAGCTTTGGGTTACGGATTGTACGAACTTAAAAACTCCGTTACTAAAACCACAACTGCTTGTTTTGAGCCTGCATTAGATTATATCGTCTGCAAAATACCGCGATGGGATCTTAATAAATTTATAGGTGTATCAAAAGAATTAGGCAGCAGTATGAAGAGCGTCGGTGAGGTAATGGCAATAGGAAGAAGCTTCGAAGAGGTTATACAGAAAGGGCTTCGCATGATCGGCGAAGGAATGCACGGGTTTACGGGCAACAGCGACCTTGAATTTGAAGATATTGATGAAGCTCTTACTCATCCTACTGATACTCGTATATTCGCAATTGCTGCCGCACTTGAAAAGGGTTATTCTATTGACAGGATACATGAGCTGACAAGAATTGACAAATGGTTCCTGGTAAAGTTGAAAAATATTATTGAAGTAAAAAATGAATTATCAACTTATGATACTATTGACTATCTTCCTCGTGAATTATTTAGGAAAGCTAAGGAAACAGGGTTTTCTGATTTTCAGATAGCACGCTTTGTTTTAAAAAGCCCGAAAGAAAAAATTGAAGAAGATCTGCTTGAAGTCAGAGAAAAACGCAAACTTATAAATCTTGTTCCATATATAAAACAAATAGATACGCTTGCCGGAGAATACCCTGCAATTACTAACTACCTGTACCTGACATATAATGGAACAGAGCATGATATTAAGGCTGAAAAGGATAGAAAATCGGTGCTTGTATTTGGTTCCGGAGCTTACCGAATCGGCAGCAGTGTTGAATTTGACTGGTGCTGTGTAAACTCCCTGAATGCAATAAAAGAATCAGGTTACAGGTCGGTCATGATAAATTATAATCCTGAAACTGTAAGTACTGATTATGATATTTGCGATCGTCTTTATTTTGATGAGTTGTCATTCGAAAGAGTTATGGATATTATTGACTTTGAAAATCCCAAAGGTGTAATTGTTTCCATGGGAGGACAAATTCCTAACATTCTCGCTATGCGCCTGCATAAACAAAATGTAAACATACTCGGCACATCACCTGTTTCCATTGACAATGCTGAAGACCGTTATAAGTTTTCCATGATGCTTGATAAATTAGGCATTGACCAACCGGTTTGGAAAGAACTTACCGACAGCAGCGATATATTTAACTTTGTAGATAAAGTAGGGTTTCCGCTTTTAATAAGACCATCTTATGTTTTGTCCGGAGCCTCTATGAATGTTGTATCTAATCAGCATGAACTGGAACATTTCCTTTCTCTTGCAATAAAAGTGTCAAAACAATATCCTGTTGTAGTATCTGAATTTATTGTAAATGCAAAAGAAATTGAAATGGATGCCGTTGCCTGTAACGGGGAAGTTATTGCTTATGCCATGTCGGAGCATATTGAATTTGCAGGTGTTCATTCAGGCGATGCCACAATGGTATTCCCTGCACAGAAAATATATTTTGAGACCATAAGAAGAATTAAAAAAATAACACGACAGGTTGCTAAAGAGCTTAATATTTCAGGACCTTTCAACATACAGTTTCTTGCAAGAGATAATAAAATAAAAGTGATAGAATGTAATCTTCGCGCTTCAAGAAGTTTTCCATTTGTTTCGAAAGTGCTAAAGGTAAACCTGATCCATCTTGCAACCCGCGTTATGCTTGGAGAAAAAGTAGCGCCTCCCGAGAAGTCAAGTTTTGAATTGGATTATGTTGGCATCAAGGCTCCGCAATTTTCTTTTTCACGCCTGCATAAAGCCGATCCTGTCCTGGGTGTGGATATGGCTTCTACAGGCGAAGTGGGATGCATAGGCGAAGACTTTTACGAGACACTGCTAAAATCAATGCTCTCGGTGGGTTATACAATTCCCGAAAAAAATATTTTATTATCAACCGGACCCATAGAATCTAAAGCCGAACTGTTAGACAGCATACGATTGCTTGTGAAAAATAATTTTACAATTTATGCAACAAAAGGCACTAAAGATTTTCTTGAAAAGAATGGAATTACATCAATTTTTTTGCATTGGCCCGACGATGAGCGCAAACCAAATACTCTTGATTATATTAAAGAAAGAAAAATAGACCTGGTTATAAACATACCTAAAGATATGACCAAGCAGGAACTTGCTAATGATTATTTAATTCGCAGGAGTTCGATAGATTTTAACATTCCCCTAATAACCAATACCCGATTGGCAAAAGCATTCATTATGGCTTTTTGTTTAATTATGAAAGAAGATATTTCAATTAAAAGCTGGGATGAATATTGAAAATAAATTATATATTTTTCCATAGAGGTATGATGAAATCATACCCATAAATAAGTTGGTGGTTATGGCAAAAAACATAGACGGTTAAAAACTTTATAAAAATCATAACAGACTTTTTAGTAAATTTGAAAAAATATAATATAAAGTATTGAAAACTCATCATAAAATAATAAATGGCGACAGTAGACAAATGACTGAATTGGCTGGCAATTCAGTACATTTAGCTATCACATCACCACCTTATTGGCAGCTCAAGGACTACGGGACAGAGAATCAAATAGGATTCCACGACACCTACGAAAATTACATAAACAACCTGAATTTAGTTTGGAAAGAGTGCTACCGCACTCTTCATAATGGTTGCAGGTTGTGTATTAACATTGGCGACCAATTTGCCAGAGCAGTTTATTACGGACGCTATAAAGTCATTCCAATTCGCGAGGAGATTATAAAGTTCTGTGAAAATATAGGCTTTGATTATATGGGTGCTATCATTTGGCAAAAAGTAACTACATCAAACACAACAGGCGGTGGAGTTCAAATGGGTTCATATCCATATCCAAGAAATGGGATTTTAAAATTGGACTACGAATTTATTTTAGTATTCAAAAAATTAGGTGATGCACCTAAACATACAAAAGAACAAAAAGAACTTTCAAAAATGACAGCAGAAGAATGGAACACTTTTTTTGCAGGACATTGGAACTTTGCAGGTGCAAGACAAAACGGACATATTGCTATGTTCCCAGAAGAACTACCAAGACGACTAATTAAAATGTTTTCATTTGTTGGAGAAACAGTTCTTGACCCTTTTACAGGCAGTGGAACGACAGCAATTGCAGCAAAAAATCTTGATAGAAATTCTGTTGGTTTTGAAATCAACTCTGAATTTATTCCAATTATTAAAGAGAAATTAGAAGTTCATCAAAAGGATTTAAACGAAACGACTTATGAATTTGTGAAGCAACAAGACATTAAAACTGATTTTGAAAATCAAATAAAAAAATTACCGTATATCTTCAAAGACCCACATATATTTAATAAGAAAATTGATGTTAAGAAACTTCAATTCGGTTCTAAAATTGACAAAGACAGTTCTGTAACAAGAGAAGATTTTTATACTGTCAAAGAAGTTATTAGCCCTGAAATAATTCGTTTAAGCAACGATTTGACTGTAAAGTTAATTGGCATTAAAGAAGATAAAAAAAT
>CAINEZ010000173.1 GCA_903847905.1 uncultured Bacteroidota bacterium | reverse complement strand
ATGATAATGTGGAATGGGGCTGGACAGACAGGTTGTCAGGCGACAGGAATGTAGGTAATAGTGGAAATTCCACATCCAATTCTCGCGTTGATTATATGTTTTATTATAATCTATATAATTTAGCATCAAACATAAGCGGTGACTATAGCCCCATACCAATTAAACAATTAGCCCCATATAATCTTTTAAAAGACAACTATACAGAATACGACAAGAAAAATTTCATTGCTGCTAATTCAATAACAGCCAATTCTTATTTCATTACTTCTGACCCAACAGAGGGACAAGGTAGGGTAACATTTGCTGCGGGACAAAAAATTACACTCAGCAATGGCTTTAAGGTAACAAACGGAGGATATTTTCATGGATATATTGATCCATCCATTGGTGCAATGAATTGCTCTGACCCGCCATCACAAACAGATTGCTCCGGCGAGGAAAGATTGGTTTTTGCCGGACTAGATACTATTACTGATGCGGATTCGGTTATTGTAATGAACTCCCCAGATTCATTAACCACTACTCTTTGCTCTGGTGATACTCTTTATCCACATGCCAAATATCTTGATAGTATTGCGACAAGTTTTTATTGGGATTTTGGAAATGGACAAACATCAACTTTAGAAAATCCTTCTATCTACTATTCATCTTCTGGATATTATTTACTTACTTTAATCATCACCAGCCCTTCAAAAACAGACACATTTTCTATGCATATAATTGTACCTGATTGTAATAATATAAGAACTAATAAGCAGAATCAGCAAACTAATAATAATACAAATAATCTTAAAACAGGAATAAAGATTATCCCGAATCCAAGTAATGGTATTTTTACATTATTCACACAAGAAGATGGCTTAAAAGAAATTTTTATTTACAATTCTATTTGTGTACTGGTAAACCATCAAATAATAAATTCTACTACTCAGCAAATAGATTTATCTTCTCAACCCAAAGGAATTTATTTTATAAAGGTGCAAACAAGTGTTGAAATATACACAGATAAGATAATTGTTCAGTAAATCATTCCGCATAGAAATAAAAAGGTGAACAAAGAACTGATACAAGTGTTTTATATTTAACCCAAATTATGCATTAGAAAAGGTGAAAGTAAAAACATCGTAAAACCATTATCATTATTGATTTTTCAATTGAAATCAGCGGGCTAATGAATGATTTGGGTTTAAGTATAATAGCTTTGATGTTAAACCCTAACTCTGCAATGATTTACGTATTACACTTAGTAAAACAAAATACTATCAAGCATTTTATGATTATCCACTATCAAAGATATAATACGTAAATTACGTATTATATTAAAAATAAAATTCATTGTTTTTTAAGGGTTTCGAGACCATAATACGTATTTGCAGCAAAGTTAGGGGCTAAAATAAAAATAAATTGCCTTAATAGACTATTTCCCGAAATATTCATAATGGTTCTGAAATTATTACTCTTCTTTAGCGCACTATGTCATAAAGAAATTTCTTTACTTTTGTTTGCAATTCATGGGTCATTTTTGAAATTTATATAGTGCTTTCGTGCAGACACTAATTATCTTTTTTGTTAATTTGCCTGACAAATATTTATGAGAATGAATTTGCTTTTATTAGGTTCAGGAGGAAGAGAACATGCTTTTGCGTGGAAACTTTTGAAAAGTAAAACCCCGAAAAAACTTTGGATAGCGCCTGGTAATGCAGGGACAGCATTATGCGGAGAAAATATAAATGTTTCTCCCAACGATTTTGAAGGGATAAAAAAAATAGTAATTTTAAATAAGATCGATCTTGTGATAGTAGGTCCGGAAGATCCGCTTGTAAAAGGCATTAGCGATTATTTTAAAAACGACAAAGAACTTCAAAAAGTAAAATTAATAGGTCCGGGAAAACAGGGCGCCATGCTTGAAGGCAGTAAAGATTTTGCTAAAGAATTTATGAACCGTCATGATATTCCTACGGCAAAACATAAAACATTTTATTCTGACGAATGTCAAAAAGCAATTGAATACCTCAGTTCCATAGAACCACCGTATGTTTTGAAAGTTGACGGCCTTGCAGCCGGGAAAGGAGTAATTATATCCGGCGATATTAAACAGGCAGAAAAAGAACTTGAAGACATACTGAAAAATAATAAGTTCGGCAGCGCAGGCAAAAAAGTTGTAATAGAGCAGTTCTTAAATGGAATTGAACTTTCTGTTTTTGTTGTTACCGACGGGAAATCGTATAAGATACTTCCTGAAGCAAAAGATTACAAAAGAATTGGCGAAGGCGATACAGGTCCAAACACAGGAGGTATGGGGGCTGTTTCTCCGGTGCCTTTTGCAGATAATACATTTATGCAAAAGGTTGAAGACAGAATTATAAAACCAACCATAAATGGACTTCATGCGGAAAACATCAGCTATAAAGGATTTATATTTATTGGTTTGATGAATGTAAACGGCGATCCTTATGTAATTGAATACAATGTCAGGATGGGCGATCCTGAAACAGAAGTTGTTTTACCGCGTATCAATTCCGACCTGCTTGAATTGCTTGTTGCTGTTGCTGATGAAAAACTTGATAGTATTAAACTTGATATTGACAATAGAGTTGCTACAACTGTTATGCTCGTTTCACAAGGTTATCCGGGAAATTATGAAAAAGGAAAAACTATAAGCGGGCTTGAAAATATTTCAGGAAGCCTTGTATTTCATGCCGGCACTATAATAGATTCAGAAAAAAAATATTTATCAAACGGAGGACGTGTAATTGCTGTAACTTCGCTTGATCATAATATGAAGCAATCTTTGCATATTTCAATGGAAAATGCAGCTAAAATAAAATTCGATGGCAAATATTACAGGAAGGATATTGGGAAAGACCTTTTTAAATATTTATAAATAAATGTCATTTAGTTAATATAAAATGCTGAATAAATTATTTAACTCAAATAGTATTTCTTCTCTCGTCATTCTTATTCTAACGGTATTGATATTTTGGGCGATAGCATTTACAAGCGCCGTTCCAATGGCAAATCCTATTCCCGTCTCTCCTTTATACAATATTGTTTTTCGTTATATTGGCGATCTTTCCGTTGTATGCGCTTTTATTACTTTAGGATTGCTGATTTTAGAAGCGCTGCTGATCAATTATGTTCTTTCAGAGAACGACCTGATACCACGCAATTCATATATTGCTGCTTATATTTTTATACTTGTTACAGGTTTATTCAACGATCATATTATTCTTCATCCTGTATTGATTGCGAATCTTTTTATTATTGCAGCTTTCTGGCTTTTTCTAAAACTTTACGAGGAGCATGATGCATATACAACGGTTTTCAATACAGGAACACTTATTTCCATAGCATCAATGTTCTATTTTCCTTCTACTGTTTTTATTTTACTAATATGGGCGGGATTCATCATTTACCGTTTGTTTTCATGGAGGGAATGGTTTATCAGTATTTTGGGATTTTTGCTGCCATATTTATTTTTAGGATCATATTATTTTTGGAATGATTGCTTTGCTGCAAAAATTAGTTTATATAAAGAGGCATTCAAATTTATTAATTTTAATAATTTCTCTACAACAACATATATATATATTATTCTGGCTGTATTGGGATTATTATCGTCTTTTGCTCTTTTTAAACTTCTCGTGATCATTAATGAAAAAGCTATCAGGACAAGAAAGTTTCTTTCGATAATGATCTGGTATCTGATAATTAGTTTTGCATCTCTAAATCTAAGTGCAGAATTTGGAGTTTTTGGTTTTGTAATGATGCTAACTTCGGTATCAGTTATTATTACTTTATATATTAATTATTCAAAAAAATCAATATTGACGGAAGGTGTACTTATTTTGCTTGCGCTTCTTTTTATTTCAGGACGATTAGGATTGTTGAGTTTTAATTAATTTTAATAATTTTACAGGAACGAAATCTATATTTATGAAATTTGGTGTTGTTATTTTTCCCGGCTCTAATTGCGATCACGATATTATATATGCGTTGAAAAATATAATGAAGCAGGATGTAATAAAGTTGTGGCATAAAGATACCGATCTACAGGGATGCGATTTTATTATACTGCCGGGTGGTTTTTCTTATGGCGATTATCTTCGCTCAGGAGCTATTGCCAGATTTTCCCCTATTATGGACAGCGTGATACAATACGCCAAGAACGGCGGATACCTGATGGGGATTTGCAATGGATTTCAGATTCTCTGCGAGGCAGGGCTTTTACCGGGCGCATTATTAAATAACAATAATCAGAAATTTATTTGCAAAAATATTTTTATGATTTCACAAACAAAAAACAGCCTTGTTACATCAGGACTGGATATTAAGCGTCCTCTTAAAATTCCTATTGCGCATGGAGAAGGAAGATTTTATGCCGATGAAAATATTATTGAAAATTTAAATAAAAATGATCAGGTTCTTTTCAGATACTGCGACGAAAAAGGAATTGTTACAGAAGATTCAAATCCTAATGGTTCATTGCAAAATATTGCAGGCATAACAAACGCAGCAAGAAATGTTTTTGGTATGATGCCTCACCCTGAAAGAGCTGCTGATATTGAATTGAAAAACACAGACGGGAAATTAATTTTTGATTCGATATTGACAGCCATTAAAATTTAGGAAATTTATAATTTATAATTTATAATGCCGCGTGTCCTTTTTGTTGCCGCTCATCGTCTGAATAGATCGCCAAGTCAGCGATTCAGGTTTGAACAATACCTGGATTTTCTCAGGCAAAATGGATTTGAATGCGATTTTTCATGGCTGGTTTCTCCCACAGATGATATTTTCCTTTATAAGCATGGTCATTATTTTCATAAATTCTTTTTCCTTCTGAAATCATACAGAATAAGACAGTATGATTTGAAACATATTAATAATTATGATATAGTTTTTGTACAGCGCGAAGCTATTATGTTCCCTTCAGTATATTTTGAAAAAGCTTTCAGCAAAAGATCAAAAATGATTTTCGACTTTGATGATGCGATATGGATGATGGATGTTTCCGATGGGAATAAACACTGGAAGTGGCTTAAAAATCCAGCAAAAACCAGTCAGATTATAAGATTTTCTAATATGGTTTTTGCCGGTAATTCTTACCTTGCCGATTATGCAAAGCGGTTCAACAAAAATGTAAAAATAATTCCTACTACTATTGATACGGAATATCACAGGAGGAAAACATCTGCAGCTAAAGAAAAGATCTGTATCGGGTGGTCTGGCAGCACAACTACTATTAAGCATTTTTGCATGGCTGAAAATTTTTTACAAAAGATCAAGGAAAAATTCGCCGACAAAATTTATTTTAAACTTATCGGCAGTGATGCATATGAAAACACTCAGCTTGATATTAAAGGAATAAAATGGAATATTCAAACTGAAATTGAAGACCTTTCTGAGATCGACATTGGTATCATGCCTTTACCTGATGATGAATGGTCGAAAGGGAAATGCGGCTTCAAAGGATTGCAGTATATGTCGTTGGAAATACCAACTATAATGTCGCCGGTAGGTGTTAATACCGAAATTATTGAAGATGGAGTAAATGGATTTTTAGCATATTCCGAAAAAGAATGGATAGAAAAACTTTCTTTACTTATTGAATCGGAATCTCTGCGAAAAAAATTGGGCGCTAACGGACGTAAAACTGTTGTAGAAAAATACTCAGTTGAATCGCAAAAAAATAATTATCTCGAATTTTTTAATGAACTAATCGGGAAATAAAATATGTTACATTCTTGCTATACTTCAGATCTTATCGAAGCAGGTTGCGATGAAGCCGGGCGTGGTTGCCTTGCAGGACCAGTGTTTGCTGCAGCAGTCATCCTGCCCCGCGATTTTGATGAACCATTGCTTAACGATTCAAAAAAACTTACACCTAAAATCAGGGGACATTTGCGTAAGATTATTCAGAAAGAAGCAATTTCTTATGCTGTTGCATCGGTTTCAAATAAAGAAATTGATCGCTACAATATTTTAAATGCCTCCATTAAAGCCATGCATAAAGCTATCAGGAAACTGAAAGTTACTCCCCAGTTATTATTAATTGACGGTAACCGTTTTAAAAAATTTGAATCTATTCCGCATAAAACAATTGTAGGTGGAGATGGACTTTATATGTCTATTGCCGCAGCATCTATACTTGCCAAAACATACAGGGACGAATACATGGTAATGCTTGACAAAGAATGTCCGGCTTATCACTGGGTTCAGAATAAAGGATATCCTACAACTGCTCATTATGCAGCAATAGCAAAAGAAGGAATATCAAAGCATCACAGGAAATCTTTTAATCTTAATCCGCAAATTAAAATCGAATTTTAGTCTCCCTTTTTCTGTTCAATGTATTTCCCTTTGATATCAAAAACCAGTTCTATCACTGCTTTCTGTGCTTCTTTTTTTACTTTTACATGATAAAATGATTTCTTTCCGGTAGTGCTGATAACAGCTTCTTTTATGTTATATCCGTAGTATTCCCTTTTAATGTATGACATAACAAGAGATGGAAGTTCTTTTGAACTGATTTTTTCTTCAGAAGTTTCTATCACAGTACTATCAGAAGGAGTATTTGTATCGACTATGATTTCGGGAACTGAATTTATTTGTTTGTTTTCGGAAGAAATTTTCCTGATAAGTTTTCCGGTAAGCGTATAGTATAATTTTACCGTAGGTTGACCTATTCCATCGCTTTTTGCAAATAAGTAATAATAATCATTAACAGATGGCTCCTGTACCATTTCGGAAAACTTAACTTTATACGTTCTGTAATTTTGTTTAAGGTCGTTGATGATGGTGCTGGGAAGTTCTTTTTCGGGTATAGAATATTTTGTGAAATGCCAGGTGCCGTTGGTTGCAAATTCAGCTTTTCCTGTCATTTCATCCGAAATGAATGTTACCGTATATGCGCTGTCTTTTTTCCATGTTGGTACAGATGCATCCGGATATTTTTGTGTAAAAGCAGCAGAGACAGCATCAGGAACAGTAACAACTGATTTCTTTGAATTCTGAGAAAAAACTTCGAAGGAAAAAAACAACGAAAAAAGTAAGATAAAATATGTTTTCATACTAGTTGATTTAGGATAGCAAAATTACGAAATATTTGAATATTAAGATTATGAAAATGGGTAAATATTATTTTGATGTACTACATTTCACTAACTGACAGAATCAAACGATTATTCATTTATTATATTTGCAAAACAAGATTAATTAAAACTGATTTTATCCGCGATTATCAGCTGAATCCGCGTTTAATCCGCGTCTTATTTTTAAACAACAATATTCACAATCTTCTTGGGAACAACAATCACTTTTTTCGGTTTTTTGCCTTCGAGCCATTTTACTGAATCTTTATGTTCAAGCGCATTTTTTTCAACATCAGCAGCGAGCATATCCGCCGGTAATTCTATTGTAAAACGCATTTTACCATTGAATGAAACGGCATAAGTACAGGTGTTTTCCACAAGATATTCATCTTTGAATTTAGGAAAATCAGCATAAGTAATACTTTTTTTATTTCCGAGCAAACTCCATAATTCTTCTGCAATATGCGGTGCATAAGGTGAAATTATAATTGCCAAATCGCTTAATATCGCTCTTTTATTGCATTTTAATTCTGTAAGTTCATTAACACATATCATAAAAGCGCTCACGGCAGTATTGAATGAAAAGCGTTCTATGTCTTCTTTTATTTTTTTAATGGTTTTATGAAGAACTTTTAATTCTTCTTTTGTTGGAGGCTCATCCGAAACACTAATTTTATTATCAAAATCATGATACAGTTTCCAAAGTTTAAGCATATAACGAAATACACCTTCAATGCCCTGTGTATCCCATTGTTTGT
>CAINEZ010000172.1 GCA_903847905.1 uncultured Bacteroidota bacterium | reverse complement strand
TTTTAATGATTTTTATAAATATTTCAGATATCTTATGTTTAATCATTCACTAAAAAAAAATTATATGAAACGCAAACGTATTACTCTTTTATTCATATTGCTTGTTTTAAGCAATGGTTATATCTTTTCTCAGAATGCCTTTAAAATTTGGCCTTCTACTTGGGTTGGAGTAAACGGTAGCGCTACCGTCATTATATCCGATGCGCAGTTTATCAATAACGGAACTTTTGGCGCCACAGGTACAACAGGTACTGTTGAGATGCGGGGAAGCGTTACTGCCCCAAACTCAAGTATTGGCGGCACTTCTACTACTACTTTTTATAATCTTACTATCAATAAAACTACTAATGACGTAGAACTGGCAAATAATATAAATGTTTACGGAAACCTTACCCTTACATCAAAAGGCATTGACATGAAAGATTACAATATTGATCTTGGCTCTACAGGGGTTCTCGGCGTTGAAACCGACAACAACAGGATCAAATCAAGCGGCGGTTCTTATGGAGGGACGGGAACAATAAATGCAACCAGAAATATTGGCATTGGAGCTAATACCGGTATTGCAGGCTTAGGTATTGATATTAACGCTGCAACAAATTTTGGATCTACCATCATTAAAAGAGGACACAAGGCGTTGCAGGGAACTGGTGACTGTTCTTCAAATTATAGTATTTTCCGAAATTTCAATATCCATCCGACAACAACCGCGAATTACGGAACAGCAACCATAAAATACTATACTGGCGAATTGAACGGGCATACCGATGGGGCGCTTATAATGTACCAGATGGTTAATTCTTTCTGGAAAGGTCTCCCGACTACAAATACATCACCCACAGCATTTGCCACAACAATAGCAAACGGCGCATCAGATATCCTTATCACATTGGGAAGCTCGGGGCATCCTTTACCTGTTGAACTGATTTCTTTTACAGCAGCCTGTAATAACAATACTATTTTAACGCAATGGACAACTGCATCCGAAGCTAATAACGATTTTTTTACTTTGGAGAAAAGTCATGATGCTATAAACTGGTTTGAATTAGCCCGTATTTCAGGCAAAGGCAACAGCAATGAATTAAGTGTTTATAAATATTCTGATGAAAATGATGGGGAAATATGTTACTACAGAATTTCTCAAACCGATTACGATGGTGGAAGCCATTACTTAAACACAATTGCAGCAGATTGCCCCAATTCTTCGGTAAACAATTATTTTTATCTTTACCCTAATCCTTCCAACGGTGATTTTATTATTGAAATTATCGATAATGAAAATTCTAATACCCGTATTGAAATAATTGATGCTTTCGGTCAAATGATTTACTTCAATAATTATGATTTAAACAAAGGCATCAATAAAATTCAGTTCTCATTGAGCAATCTTTCTCTAGGATTCTTTTATGCAAAAATTTTTAACGTAGATAAAACCTATATTAAAAAATTTGTCATAAATTAAAAAATCAGATTTATGAAAATAAAAATTATTCATAAGCCACAAAGCCAGCCAATGCTCCTGCAACTGCAACTATTACTGCTCCTGCTCCTGCAACTGCTATTTCTACTTCCTATCGCCTCATTTTCCCAAAGCGTAGGTATAGGTAATACATCATTTACTCCGTTAACATTATTGCATATACAGAATACTGCGGCATCAACAGACGCTATTCTGAGGATTGAAAATACTATTGCAACTCAAAAATCGGGAATAAATTTTCTTAACTCCGGAACAACAGATGCCAATTGGTTGTTTTATATTCCCGCATCATCCACCGATTTGCGTTTACAGCTTTCAGGGGGAACAACCGATGCTCTTACATTTTATAATACAGGGAACTCATTGTATGGAAGCGCATTGTTTGCCGGCAAACTAGGTATAAACGGTACTACACCAAGCAACACTTATGGAATAAATATTTCCGGCGCGTCAAGTGGATGGCATGGTGTTCATTCAGACCTCACAGGCACTACAACAAATGAATCTTATTATGCAACAACAAGCGCAGCGCTTAATACAGGGTCTCTTTTCAGCAAATATGGTTTATATGCAGATATGGCTGCCACAAACAGCGGATCGGGCGGAATCAATAATTATGGAATATACGGCTATGCTCATGGAAGTGGAGGTAGCGGCACAAGTACAAACTATGGCGGATACTTTTCAGCCACCGGCGGTACAACCAACTGGGCTGGATATTTTGATGGCGCAATAGGTTTGAAAGCAGGTTCTTATTATACCTCTTTTATAACCGGTACTCAAACAGGTAATTTAACATATACATTGCCTGTTACTACTCCTACTGCAGGTCAGGTGCTTTCGTCTTTAGCGAATGGAACTATGAGTTGGGCAACCCCAATGACCAATCCAATGACTACAGTGGGAGATATTATTTATTGCAAAACCGCAGGTTCTCCAGGTACTTCCGAAAGGTTAGCGGCAGGACCGGCAGGAACGTATTTACTTGGTCCAGGCGCAGGAACAGCGCCGCTATGGAGCACCCTCACTTTACCTAATGCTGCCTCAATAGGAGATATATTGTATGCGGCAGGTCCAAATGCCATTAGCAATCTTCCAACTACTACGGCAGGAAGCGCTCTTATTTCAGGCGCAACTCCTTCATGGGGAAAAATTGGACTGACAACGCACGTAAGCGGTACATTACCTGTTAGCAATGGCGGTACAGGACTTGCAACTACACCTACGAATGGACAATTATTAATTGGAAACGGTACTAATTACACTTTAGCTTCTCTCACTGCAGGTAGCAACATAACAATTACGCCTGGGGCAGGCTCTATATCAATAGCTGCAAGTGGCGGCAGCGGCATTACCACGCTTAATACTCTTACAGCCGCTTCACAAACATTGGCAATTGGTACATCAGGAACTGCTCCCGCATGGAGTAGCGGTACATCCACTCACACACTAAATATTCCTATGGCTTCTTCTGCAAGTGTAACTGCCGGATTACTTAGCAAAACGGACTACGACGCTTTTAATGGTAAAATGACAAACCCTATGACGGCAGTAGGAGATATAATTTATGGCGGTACCAGTGGGGCTCCTACAAAATTAGCTGATGTAGCGGCAGGAAGTTATTTACGTAGCGGAGGCGTAACAACAGCGCCTGCCTGGAGCGCTATTACTTTACCTAATACTGCTGCGGTAGGAGATATCTGGTATGCATCTTCTACAACTGCAATATCCGCACTTGCAACAAATGCCACTGCAACAAGATACCTATCTAACACAGGAACTTCAAACATTCCTGCCTGGGCGCAGATTAACCTTGCTAACGGTGTAACTGGTACTTTACCTGTTGGCAATGGCGGTACAGGCTCTGCATCACAAAACTGGGTGGACTTATCAACTACACAGACTTCTTGCGGCGGCGCTAAAACATGGACTGGAACACATACGTTTTCTAACGCCATTACCGCAACAGGAGGCATAACAGGGCTTTACGGTTCAGTAGGCATTGGTAATGTTACTTGTCAAGTTTCACAAGGTTGTTTATGATAACTTGTGTTAATTATTTTCAAAGATAAAACTTTATTTTTAAATTCATCAGGTTTTTGTAAAAATATTTCTGGTTTAATTTCAAACCATTTTTCAATAGCATCAAAAG
>CAINEZ010000171.1 GCA_903847905.1 uncultured Bacteroidota bacterium | reverse complement strand
CTTTTGATGCTATTGAAAAATGGTTTGAAATTAAACCAGAAATATTTTTACAAAAACCTGATGAATTTAAAAATAAAGTTTTATCTTTGAAAATAATTAACACAAGTTATCATAAACAACCTTGTGAAACTTGACAATTAGCGCAACAATTATTTTTTTTTTATTCATGAGTTTATTCTGAGATTATTATTTTATTTATTTTTTCTGTTACCCCATCTTCAATAATTCTAAGGAAATAAAACCCGGGGGCGAGATTGTATTTTGACAAATCATAATTCAGGGAGAAGTTTCCATTGGAAAACTTTTTGTCTTCAAGCGTTGCATTCAACTGCCCTGTTACAGAACATAAATTTATTTTGATTTGTTTTTCACCATCAGAATAAAATGAAATGTTCATTTTATCAGTTACAGGATTCGGATAAACACTGAATTCTGTGTTTCTTTCAATTTCTTTTATTCCAACGGTAATATCTGAATTTAAAGCAAATTCGGAAGTATTGCCTGTACTATCCGTAGCTGTAACAGTAACAAAATCGGTTGAAGAAATTCCTGTGCAAGCGAAAGTCCAGTTTCCCGAACCATCTGTAACAATTGTATTACCTATGTATTGAATCGCATCGCCATGATTAAACATATTTGCACCATTTGATTTGAAAAATTCAATCCTGATTCCTGCCGGACCGCCGTATGAATTACAATCCATAGTCCCGGTAATTGTAGTCATTCCGGTAATCAAATTAAGAAAAGTACTTTGAATAACCGGATAATTCATTCTTTCGTTTGCACCAAAATCTACGTCTCCCACATCATTTGTATTAACTCCATACGGATATAAATCAATGCCAAGCTCACCGTTGTTATAAATTTGATTTGCAGAAATAGTATTATAAATTGTATTTGTATCAGTTATTAAGATTCCGACACTATCATTATATGCAATAATATTGCCTTTCCCAGGCATCCCGATTTTATTATATTTTGAAGCTTTGCCTATAACAATACCCGAACTTTTGTTTGGCAGCGAAGACGTTCCATCGGCGGCAACACCAATTTTATTACTGTAAACCGTGTTGCTGTCGCTCAGTTCATAAAGAAGAAGTCCGATATAATTGTTGCCGCTTATTACATTATTTTCGACGTTATTTTTATTTGGATTTGTTCCGAACGAAATCCCATTACTATTTGGCAGAGCCACACTTCCGGTTATATCAGTGCCAATGTAATTTCCTTTAATATCATTATATGAAGTGTATATATCGCTAATTCCAATTCCATCAAAATAATTACCCGAAATAATATTTCTATCGGCATCTGTAGTTCCGCCGATAATATTATATTTTGTTCCGGCTCCTAAAATCAAACCTATTTGGTTTGGAACAGCATCGGTACCAGCCGCATTAACGCCTATTTTATTTCCGCTTACCACATTATAATAAGAGCCTGTAGTTACTATAAAAATTCCATACGCCATGTTACCGGAAAGCACATTGTTTAAAATAGGATTATGATTTGCGCCACAATCAACACAAATACCTGTTGTATTTGGCATAGGGTTATTACCTGTGGCATCAACGCCAATATAATTTCCGATGGCTGAATTATATGATGAATTACCGTAATAAATAAGACCATACACCCTGTTTCCTGAAATAACATTTCCTTCTCCGGCATTGTATCCGCCGGCAATATTGTTTTTCGAGTAGGAATTAAAATACAAGCCATTTGCCTGAATAAGTGTGTCGTTTGATAATTTAAAAGGTAATAAGCCGGTAACATCAGGCCCGATGTAGTTTCCTTTTATGACATTACTGTCAGCAGATTCAATATCTATTCCTATTTCATAGTTTCCAGAAATAATGTTTCGTTCTCCAGCGGCAGAACCACCAATAATATTGCCATTTGCATTGCTTTTTATGTAGATTCCCCCATCATTACTAAGAATTTGATTGCCCTGATAATTTGTTCCTATATAATTTCCTTTAACTGTATTTAATGTTGTACCTGTGTAAATCATAATAATGCCGGCACCTGTGTTTCCCGAAATTACATTGCCTTCACCGGAAGAGCTGCCGCCAATGGCATTGCTTGATGCGCCACTTAAAAAAATTCCAATTGCATTCGGGATTGAATCTGTTCCTCCGACATTTGTTCCTATATAATTTCCTTTGATAATATTGTTTTTCGCATTTGTTCCATAAATGGAAATACCGGCATTTTTATTTCCTGAAATGATATTTCGCTCGCCGGCAGTGCTTCCCCCGATAACATTATTATAAGAATCATTTATTGCTATTCCGTAATAATTCGAAATAGTATCAGTTCTTGAATTACCATTTATATTTGTGCCTATGTAATTTCCCTTAATCACGTTATCGTGTGAAACATTTGTGTTAATAGTAACTCCGGAAAACGAGTTGCCGGAAATAATATTTTGTTGAACGGATGTAGTACCGCCAACGGTGTTTAACGCTGAAGAGTCAATGGCAATACCGTAATAATTTGGTATTCCTGACATACCGGTTCTATCCGTGCCAATTTTATTGCCTTGAATAATGTTGCTGTTTGAATTTCTGATACCAATTCCTATAGTTGAATTACCTGATATTAAGTTATTTTTTATGTTGTTGCCTGAAGCATCATAAAGCGCTATTCCTATATCATTCGGAATGGCTACAGTACCATCATAATTTACACCGATATAACAATTTGAAACCGTACAGCCTCCACTAGGGTAAGTGCTGAATTTTGTAACAACCACACCACATTGAAATCCGTTTATTATTAATCCTTTTACAACGCCTCCTGAAAAAGGGAAACATAATCCATAAGCAAAATTGCTATTGCTTTTAAGACATATTTCGGGACCATTCGGATTTGTATTCCAGGGTTGTGTTGTTCCATCAATTGAAACGGAAAGACTATTAACGGGTGACAATAACGAAGCAAGCGTAATTGTGAAAACGCCTGTTGTGGAATTGTAATTCGGGTCAGTTGTTGAAATATTGAAAACAATATTATCAGCATCATATGGATTGGCGCTAACGGAAATTATCGCTTGCCTGAGCGAGCCGGCACCGGCATCAAGGGTATTGGTAACTGTGAAGGTAGATGCGTTGCTTTTGAAAAAACAAAGTGCGATTAATCCTAAAATATAAAATCTTTTTAAAAGAAGAATTTGTTTCATAGTTGTCAAGTTTCAGAACGTTCACTCTTTAATCAATTTACGCTGTATAGCATAGTCTGCGCCGGAAATTTTAATTACATAAATCCCTTTCGGCAAAGAACTAATGGTTATTTCATTTTCGCCATTGTTTAATTCCCTTTGCAGGACACATTCTCCAACAACATTATAAATTTGCATTACTAAATCTTTTCTTTCGGAAATATTTATAAATACTCTGTCAGCAGCAGGGTTAGGATAAACCGAAATATTGCTTGCATTATTATTTGTTTCTTCTATCCCGCTTATCTCTGATAATGGACGCTTCCAAACTCCTCTTTCTCCAAGTCCCGCAAAAATATAGCTACCGCTTACGAGCAATGATGCTACGTATGTTTGAGCCATGCCTGTAGTAGTCCAATGCCCTCCATTGTTTGAAGACAAATACACGCCGCCATTAGACGCTTCAAAAATATTATTCCCGCTTGTGGCTAATGAGAATATATTAGTATTTATTAAACCTGTATTCACCGCAGTCCAACTGTTTCCATTGTTTGAAGACAAATACACGCCATTAGAATAAGTCCCTGCAAAAATATTGCTCCCATTTATGGCAAATGCATTGACATTGACATTATACAAATTTCCTGGTAAACCCGTATTCACAGCAGACCAACTGTTTCCATTGTTTGTAGACAAATACACGCCATTACAATAAGTCCCTGCAAAAATGTTATTCCCGCTAACGGCAAATGATAGAACTGTAGTAGTATCTAACGCAGTGGCAGACCAACTGTCTCCATTGTTTGAAGACAAATACACGCCACCATCTTCAGTTCCTGCAAAAATGTTGCTCCCTTTAATTGCTAATGCATTGACACCAGTATATGAAGGTAAACCTGTATTCACAGCAGACCAACTGTTTCCATTGTTTGAAGACAAATACACGCCATCCCCAAAGGTCCCTGCAAAAATGTTGCTCCCGCTAATGGCTAATGTATTTATATACATAGCATAATAACCTGTTAGACCTGTACTCACAGAAGTCCAGCTTATGCCATTATCGGTTGATAGATACACACCATTGCCATCAGTCCCCGCAAAAATATTTGTTCCGCTTACAGCCAAACAACTTACTGTTCCGCTATCAAGGCTTGTTTGCACCCATTGAGCATTAGTATTAAGTGTTATTGCAATCAATACTGTAAATAAAATTGTAATTTTTTTCATACACTTTTTAATTTTAATTGTTAGTAAATTGGTTTAGTTTATTAGAGTTTATATCGAATAAGCAATTTTTGATTATGAGAGTTAAACATAATTCTTCTTTTAAATCCTTTGATAACATTGCCAAGCATGAAATTTTATTTTATTTTTAAAACTTCAAATGTTCTGATGAAAAATATTTTAATATTAAAAAACTTATTCGATATAAACTTTTTTATTTTCAGTATTTTATAATACTACATATATATTGTTATAGTGTAGCCATAGCAGGTAACAACAGCAATATTATCGCATGTGCCTGTTCCGTAATCAACAGTTATAACAGGATTAGCTTGAGTGATAATTTCAAGTGTGCCGCTTTCTATCCATGAGCAAACAACTGCTACCTGCAATGGAGAAGTAATATTAATTTGAAAAGTTTCTCCGCCACTATTGGTTCCGTTAGCGCTTCCTGTTACAAGATACACATCGTCAAATACATTAAACCATGTATCATATCCCTGTATCCATTCGTTTTGTTTCTGAGAATTCCAGTGAATTGTGCCGTTCACAGATGTTATAACACCATTCGAAACATTAACATCAAATATTGGATGCCCTGCCAAAGTGTGCCCCATATTTGTAATAGTTTCTGTTCCCAGCACTGAGTAATCTATACCGTTGATTATTTCATGATAATTGTCGGGTGTAATTGTAAGCGTACTTGCTGAATCTATATAAGGTGCGGAAAGCACACCGATTATTTTGCCGCTTCTTATCTTACCATCGTCGCCTGTGCATGCGGTACCAAAGTCAATAGTGATTGTCATCGGGTAAGATGAAATAGAATTAATTGTAATATTAGGACATCCGGTATTAATGTCTTTGAGTTTATTGGTATTACGTGCTGCTTTATCACTTTGCTTAAATATACTTCCGAAAACACTTTCGGCGATTGCATTGTCATTTGCAGATTTAACAACCGACTGTTGATTTGGTTGCTGTAGAGTCGGAGAAGTTTGTGTCTGCTTCGGGTTAGTTACCTGGTCATCTTTCTTACAGGAGTTGAATAATAATCCTATTGCTGTTGCAGCAATAACTCCAAGGATAAAAATTTTAGTTTTCATGGCTTCTTTTTTTAGGTTTATTAATTGATTAAAGATTACGATACAAAAATACTTCTCCGCGCATAGTCAATGAAAGAGTAGAAATACTCAATTTCATCCAGGTAAAAATACCTGATTTGCAGTATTAAAAAAAAGCCCTTTCTTTAGAAAGAGCTTTTAATATTAACAATCCGTATTTTAATTTACAACAATCTTTCCTGAACTAATAATTTCGCTGTTCACCTGAAGCTCGTATATATACATACCTTTTTTCATACCTTCATTGGTGAAGTTTATGCTTCCTGTATTTTCCGCATTTATTTCTTTAATAACTCTCCCTACAAGATCATATACTTTTAAAGTGAGTAACTTGTTTCCATTATCAGGACTGCTGACATAGATAGTAGAATTATCAGTAAATGGATTAGGATAAACCTTAACTTTATAAAGCGAATTAAGGTTATGGTCGTTTATGCTGGCATTGTTAACAATATATATATATGTAGTATCGTAAATAAAATCCTGTTTTTCATAACTGAGTGATTTTTCGCCGAGTGTAATATGGTAAGTGGAATCCATAAAAAGCCCTGGAATATCAACTTTGATAGTATAATTTGCTTCAGGCAGATTATTAAAAGAAAATGCGCCGTCCTGACCGGTAGTCTTTATACGGCATGCGCCTCCCGGGTTTTGCACAAGAGTAACTTTAACGCCACGTGCCGGAGCTGCATTTGCCAGAGACTTTTTTACTATAGTTGTATCCATCCATACGGTTCCGCTTATACTTCCGGGACCGGTTGAAGAAGCAAGTATTGAATCGTTCTGACAATGGATTATTAGATTTGTATCCTTTACCATCCACAAAGGAGTACCATTTTCCCAATATGTACTGTCTCCATAATAAGTTGGTAATAAATAAGGGTACTGCACGGGATCAGGATCGGCGCGCACAAGGAAATACCCGCCGGCTACGTTTGCAAACTGAAAGTTCCCGTTATTATCAATATTAACGGTTTCGAGCCAATCGAATAAATGATTGTAACTATCTTTGATAACAAGACTGGCTTGCCCATTAGTTACCTTGTCGGAACCAGTCGTATTGTAAACATTGCCCGTAATAGAATAACAAGCTACCGTATCAATAAGAAATTCCACATCTTTTACATTATTATTTTTATCTGCATGAACAATAGCAATAGGATATTTAAGACCGTTAGCCCAGAACATATAATTATTTATAGTATCATGTATTTGATAAACCGGAATAGTTAGAGTTACAGGAAAACCCATATATGTGGTATCAACTTTAATTTCAATACTGTCAACTTCGATTACATGTTCATGAACTCTTATTACATTATAAGATGTTCCGCTGTCGAAAGGTGTTGTCATTGTTCCGAAAGCATCTACCGTTAAAGTCTTATTTAAAATATTTTTAAATATCGTATCCCTATCTAATAGATTTTTATTAAGATTTAACATCCATCTTGCAGAATCAGGGAATACACTACCATAAGTTGCAGGTGTTCCCATAAGCAATTCCTGCGGGCTTTCTAAAACATTTGTGTAACCATAATTATTTCCGGCATAGCCTCTGAATCCAACAATATGAAAACCCGCAGTGTCGTTATTCCAATACATGTATCCCCATGAATTAGCATCAAGAGGAGCGCCGCCATAAAAACCTGTAAATAAAATTGACGGACCCCATGTATATATATTTGAACCTGGAAAATCAGCGGCATTTTGCTGAAACGGGGCAGTAGGCGAATAAATTGCAAGCTTTCTATATTGAGTTAACAGATTTGAAAAATTCCATACTTGCGCTGAATCGCTTGCTGCTCCAATGTTAACATTGGTTAATGTATCGTAAGCTACAATATTAGCAGTGCCGGGTTGAGGCATATCTGCATTTGTAATTGTGATCTGCGCTTTTGTGGTAAAGATCACTAAAATTGCTGCAAAGGTAAATACTAACTTTTTCATAAT
>CAINEZ010000170.1 GCA_903847905.1 uncultured Bacteroidota bacterium | reverse complement strand
CTTTTGATGCTATTGAAAAATGGTTTGAAATTAAACCAGAAATATTTTTACAAAAACCTGATGAATTTAAAAATAAAGTTTTATCTTTGAAAATAATTAACACAAGTTATCATAAACAACCTTGTGAAACTTGACAATTAGGAAATGTTTTATGGGCAAAAATAATTGATGGTCCTTCTTCTGAATATGGTAATAGTATTGTAACTGACAAATATGGGAATGCCTATGTTACAGGTGGTTTTCAAGATTCTACTATTACCTTTGACAAAACTACACTTATAAATGATGGCTCTAAAACTGGGAGAAATGCTTTTTTCATTGCCAAATACGATCCTAATGGAAAAGTATTATGGGCTAAAAGTACTTTGGGGAAATTTAATTATAATGGAACTATGATACCATCCACTGCTATTGGTGAAAGTATTACTACAGATGCCAATGGTTATATCTACATTATAGGTACTTTTTACGGTAACAGTATTACCTTTGGAAATATTTCTTCATTTTGTAATGGTAAAAGCGATAATGTTTTTGTTGTTAAATATGATGTTTCTGGGAATGTCATTTGGGTTAAGAGTTATGGTGGGGATGAATCCGATGAAGGTTTATGTATCTCTTCAGATATATTTGGCAATGTGTATATTGCTGGTACATTTGAAAGTCCTACAATTATCTTTGGCGATGTAACATTAACCAATATGGGTTTTACAAATAGTTATATTGCTAAATATGATTCTATTGGGAATATTAATTGGGCAAAAAGTGTTGGTGGAAAGTATACTGATGAAGTAAAATCTATTTGCACTGATAACAAGAATAATATATACATTACTGGAAAATTTGACAGTCCTACATTAACTTTTGGTAAAACGACACTAACTAATGCTGGTGGTTATAATCCAATGACACAACAAAATTCTATGGTTGATGATATTTTTATTTTTAAATACGATTCATTTGGTAATACAATATTGGCAAAAAAAGTTGGTGGAACAGGCTTTGATGAAGGTAAGGGTATTGCGTCAGATAAATCTGGTAATATTTATTTTACAGGAATGTTTACAAGCCCTACTATAGTTTTTGACAACACCATATTAACTAATAAAAATGAATCAGAAAATGGTGATATTTTTATTGTTAAGCTTAAAAAATAATTATATTGGAGCAACCTGAAAATCCATTAAAGAGTAAGGGAAAACCAAATTATTAATTAACCAAATTTAAAAAAAAATGAAAGATATCAGACTTTTTAGTTATAAAATAACAAATGACACAGGATTTGCTCCAAATCCTTTTCATGGAATGTTAACCTTGGCTACTTGCATGCCCGGAATAAGAAGAACCAAAAATATAGGTGACTGGGTAGCTGGTTTCACATCAAAGAAATTGAACGAAGATAATGTTAAAAAAGAAAGACTCGTTTATTTAATGAAGGTGGAAGAGAAAATCCCTTATGAAAAATATTTCACAGATAAAAGATTTGTGGAAAAAATACCAGATTATACCAAGGGGATAGCAGAACTTAAAGTTGGAGATAATATCTATCAGCCAACTCCTAAAGGCGAATTTAAGCAATTACGTTCAAGGCATTCAAAAAAAGATGGTCAGGAATGTCCAGAGATAATGAAATGTCAGGCAAAGGGACTGTATACGCCCAACTGTTCAAAAAAAGATAGCCAGGAATGTCCAAAGACAAAGAAACATGATTTGAATGGATTATATGTTTTAATTTCAAAATGTTTTTATTATTTTGGTTCTTCTCCTATTGAAATCCCCAAGGCTATAAAACCAAAAATCCCGCCTTATCAAACTAATTCTGGATGGGAAACAAATAATCCTATTGCTGAAAAGTTTATTTTTTTTGTAGAAAAAGAAGCTAAAAAAAAATCCATTATTCAACCCGGTATTTATTCATTCCCTCATAACTGGTCAGATGAGAATGTAATAACTCAAAAATCCTGTGGAAAATGCAGATAATATTAAGTAGAAAGGGTTTTGATACTCAATACGGAGGGCAGACAAGTCCTATAATGCCTGATGGTACTCTTTTGTCTTTACCAATACCTGCAAAAAATGAATCACTAAAATTTTCAGATTTAAAATTTAGAGGTAAAACGTATCTCGAAATAATAAAAGAATTAAATCCAAATACAAAGATAAAGGACAATTATACATGCCACCTTGACCCGGATTTAAGGAATGATGCTATTAAAAGAGAAATAGGTTGGCTTCCTATTTTTGGACAAACAGGTTGTGCGCAAGGACATCTTTCAGGCAAAGGAATAAAAGAAGGTGATTTGTTTTTGTTTTTCGGTTCGTTTAAAGAAACAGAATTTGTAAATAGCATACTAAAATATAAAAGAAATGCTCCCGACTTACACTTAATATTTGGTTATTTTCAAATAGGGAGTATTTATTCTGATATTTCAAAATTACCAAAAGAGTTGCAATATCATCCACATGCTCAAAAGAGATTTAAAGAAGATAAGAATAATTGCATTTACAAAGCGGCTGAGACTTTAAGTTTATCCACTTCTCATAAAGGAGCAGGATGTTTGTGCTTTCATAACAATTTAATTCTTACAAAAAATGGATATTCTAAAAGCCGATGGGAGTTGCCGGAAATTTTCAGAGATATTGAAATAAGTTATCATTCACAAAAATCATTTAAAGAGGATTATTTTCAATCAGCAGCAAAAGGACAAGAATTCATTATCAATGAAAACGGAAATGTTACTAATTGGGCAACAAAATTAATAGTAAATGGCACGAAGGCATAACAGGCGTTGGCGTTGTACAAGCATGTAAACTTAAAACTAAATGAAAAATGAAAATTAGAAACGAGACATTTTTTTCTTTTATATTTGCATTTATTTGCATCTCAACTTTTGGACAAACAACTAAGGGAACACTTTATAAAACTGATCACTGGTCAGACATTAAAGGTAAGGGTGATTGGGCGATTGCAATGGATAATCCAACTTATGAAAAAGTAGAAATTCTACAAACAGACAATTATATTAAGGTTACTTTTGGAATCAAAGTTTATAATTACAAAATTATTTCTTTTAGTAAATACTCTGATTTTATGATGAATTATAATGTTTCATTAAACAATAAAACTTATGTTATGTCTATTTCAATAGACGATGATGGCACAAATACTATTAATATTGACAATGAATTTATGGTTGCAGACATTAAAGATGTTTCAAAGATTGATAATAAATAGATCAACCCATGACAATAAAAAAATATTAAT
>CAINEZ010000169.1 GCA_903847905.1 uncultured Bacteroidota bacterium | reverse complement strand
TAAAAAAAATATTTAAAAAAAATAAAAAAATTAAAAAGTAAAATTTAGTCCTATGCTTGGCATTATTGGCAACTGGTTAACGCGTTCATGAGTGATACGATCCTGATAAAAAATATTGCTTCGATTATAAAGATTGGTAACGCTGAAAATAGCATCTAAGATTGTGTTTTCTCCAAGAATAAAATGCCTTTTAATTGTTGCGTCTAAACGATGATAATAAGGAAGCCTTCCTCCATTAAGGTCGGCATAAATAATTCCTAACTGCCCGTTTTCAGTTGTATAATCAGTGTTTATACCTTCAGGAAAAGTAAGGTTTTCATAATATCCCTGGGTGAGGGTAAAAGGGAAACCCGAACCGAGGTTCCATCTAATATCAAGCCCCCATTCAAAATTTTTCCCGAAAGTATAGGATGTAACAAGATTGATATTGTGTCTGCGGTCGTAATGCGGAATATAATGAACTATTCCGTCAAATCTGTGCAGGTAGCCAAGAGAATATACAGCCCAGACATAAAGTTGCTTATAATCATATTTCACAGAAACATCAACACCTTCAGCATCTCCTGTTTCGATAATAAAATCTTTTTTCAGATAATCAGGTTTGTCTTCGTTATCTACATTATCGTCAAATATCTTATTACGGTTGATGTTGGTAAGTTGAGGGAAATACTTATAATAGCCTTCAACATTAACAGTAAAATGTTTTATAGGGTCGAACTCAACTCCTAAAATCAAATGGTCTGAAAGTTGAAGTTTATTTTTAAGCTCTTTATTGTTAAATTCAGTCTGAAGGTTTTCGGGGCCTGAAAGGAACCCGTAAAACAAATTTACCACATCTCGGTCGGAGTTGGCGCTTATTAAATTCTGAGAATATATACCGCCGGCAAATTTAATACGAACTTTATCGCTGACATTATATTTCATGGCAAGTCTTGGTTCCGGCGACAACGTTTGCAAAGAGGCGTAATATTGCAACCGGAAACTAGGTTCAAAAAGAAATTTATTTATAGTCCATTTATACTTAAAAAATCCGGCTAGTTCGGTAGTATTATCTGTTTGATCTATTTTACGATTCACTGAATTAAAATAATTAAAGATAGTTTTGAATCCTAACATTTCAATGCCCCATCGCGCTTCATTTTTACCGAGATAATATGTAAAATTAAGTCCCATGTTAAAACCTGAAATTTCGCTTGTGCGCGGGTCTCTGTTCGCTTCATCAAGTTCTATTTTATATTTTGAATAAGCAAAATTCCCCTGGAATAAAACTGAAGAACTTGAAGGGACAAGCACAAAATTAGCGCCTCCTCCGAGAGAGTTCCAATTGAAATCGGAAATGGCTTTGTAATTTACATTATCGTTAAAATTGAAACCAAAAATATTAATTTTATTTCCATTCGATCCATTCATTGAAAGTTTCCCATAAAGGTCAGTATAATTGAATGGCAGCCCAACAGTATCTTTATATTTTAAATATTCATTCATAGAAAGTCCGGAAGGAGTATCCATATATTTATATAATATTTTCGAACTTTGTTTCAGGTAAGAGTTCTTTGCAGAAAAAATAAACGAAGTACTTCCTTCCCCTGCTTCTTTTTCTCTTTTCAAAGGACCTTCGAGCAGGATTTTTGCGCCAAACGGGCTAAGTGAAGTTTTGCCAGCCATTCTTTTTTTATTGCCATCGCGGGTTGAGATGTCCATTACTGATGAAATTCTGTCTCCATATTCAGCTCCAAAACCACCGGTATAAATATCGGCATTACGTAAAATATCAGTATCGAAAACTGAAAAAAGCCCGATAGAATGAAAAGGGTTATACACAACCATTCCATCAAGCAATACTTTATTCTGTATAGGCGACCCACCGCGAATATAAAGTTGTCCACCCTGATCGCCTGTAAAAATAACACCTGGCAATACCTGTAAATATTGGGCAAGGTCTGGTTGTCCGCCAATAGAAGGAATCTGTGAAATTTGTTTTGGAGTGATCTTTATTACTGAAGTTTTTGTTTCCGTTTTCAACTCTTCTCTTTCGGCTGATACATTTATTTCTTTAAGAGAAATATTAGACTTTTTCAACTTTAGGTTTTGCGAAACAATATCTCCTGCTTTAAGTGTTACAGGTGTTTTAACAGAATCAAATCCCATATAAGTAATCATAAGAGTATAAGACCCTGCGGGTATTTTTGAAATTACAAAATAACCGTTTACATCTGATATTGCGCCATAATTAGTTCCCTGGAGATAAACGCTTGTAAAAATAACAGGTTCGCCGTTCGCTTCTTCAGTGATAAATCCCTTGATACTGGCGGTTTGTGAAAATACAGGGAAACGAAAAAGAACAATCGTAAGAATTAATAATTGGATAAATCTTTTTGTATTCATAAATTAATTGTATTCTGATTGAAAACATTGTAAAATTAATTAAAAATAATTGCGAGCGTATAAAAGAGCTAAATTTTATTTTTTTTATTTTTTGTCCTTTCTCCTTAATGAGAAATAACGAAGCCTGCCGCAGGCTGGGAACTATTTTTATCAACTTGTAAAACATTTTTACTGATTAATAAATAATTTTGTACTTTTGATTTGCAATAAAATATTGACATAAAAATATTAATAATTAAAATTATGGAAAGCGTATTGGTAAATATTGGTTCAAAAAAAGAAGCGAAATTC
>CAINEZ010000168.1 GCA_903847905.1 uncultured Bacteroidota bacterium | reverse complement strand
CGCCTACAATAGGCTTTATTAAAAGTTTTTTACATACATTTGTTCATATCTTTGCATGAAAAAATTACCGAACTATTGATTTATAAAGTAATACTTAATAATTCGGTAATTTTTTATTTCACGCAAAGTCGCAAACCTGCCTGACCGGTAGGCAAGGACGCAAAGCCTTGATATTGTTGAAAATTTAAAATAATCATTATTCTGCGAAACACTTGATATTTCAGGATTTAAAATTATTACCGAACCATTGATAAAGGGTTATTTATTTAAGTTTCTCTTGCCAAACAAAACAGTTGCCAAACAAATCTTTTGCACCAACAGTTTTTTCAAAAATCCCAAACACTGAAGAGCCGCTTCCACTCATTGAAGCATAGACCGCGCCTAACTGATACATTTTTTCTTTTATAATTTTTATTTCGGGAAATTTAGTGAAGACAACATTTTCAAAATCATTTTTAATGTAATTTTTCCATTCATGTATTTTTGCAACATCAATATTTGCTAGCGAAAATGAAGATTTCTTTGGTTTAATAAATGAATATGCTTCGGGAGTTGAAATATGAATATCAGGTTTTACAATTAAAAGATAATAACCGCTCAGATCAAGGTTTATTTTATTAAATACATTACCTTTATTGGTTGCGAAAGCCGTTTTATTTTCAATAAAAAAAGCGCAATCGCTTCCAAGACTTACAGCAATTTCCTGCATTTGCCCTACTTTCAAATTGATTGAAAAAAGATCATTTAAAAGTTTTATCATAAATGCCGAATTTGAAGAACCTCCGCCAAGTCCTGCTCCCGTGGGTATTACTTTATGCAAGTGAATTTTTACAGGAGGCAGTTTAAATTTTTTCTGAAGAATATCGTATGCTTTCAAACACAAATTCGATTCTTTGTTCCCCTGAATCTTATTTCCGCTAACAGTAAATTCATTTTTGCTGCTTTCAACAACTTCAAGTATATCGCATAAAGGAACAGGATAAAATATTGTTTCAATATTATGAAATCCGTCAGCTCTTTTTTCAGTAACAAAAAGCCCGAGGTTTATTTTGCAATTTGGAAAACAGATCATAAAAAATATTAGTTATAAGTCAAAGATAATTAAATCTAAAATTGAGATTTGGAATCGCTAACTTTTACTTTCAATTCCGATGTGTATTCATAGTATGTTTTTTCGATGTGTATTCAATAAATGTGTAGAAAATATATTTGTACATTTATCAGTTGTTTTTTAAATATGCTTTCATTGGTTCCCAGTAAAATTCTTTCCATCCTTCTTTAAGCGCTTCTACATTATTTTCAGGAACACCAGTTTGCAGGAAAATAAGTTTTGTTTTATTTCCTACTTTTTCAAACTGAAATGTGCATATAGAGAAATGGTCTTCCGTCCATCCTTCTTCTGCAAAATGCCATGCCTGAACAATTTTTTTGCCTTCTGTCAATTCAATATTATATCCATGACAATAACCATCAAAAACGTTGAATTTACCATTTACCTTCGTACTAATAATTACCTTAGAATTGGTAAAGGCTGCATGTTTTTTTTGATCCATTATTAAATGATAAATATTTTCAGGTGTTGCTGTAAATGTTACAGTTTGTTTAATAGATTTCATTTTCATTATTTCATTATTATTTTTAAATTCGACGAAACCGTTATACTCAAAGCCTTTCAAGTTAGACTTTGCAGGGCAGTAACTATTTTATTTTATACTGCAATTAATTTCCATTACCTGATAAAATTAGTAATTTCTTTCTTTTCAATTTCCGGCGCTTTAATTTTATCTGAAGTAGCTTCTTTCATTTTTAAAAGCCATGTTATATTTTTTCCCAATACACGCATTATTTGCACACCTTCACCATCCCGGGTAACTTCACCCGCGTTTCTTCCATGAATAACATTCCAATAATTTGATGTGGCAATTATCATTTCCGAGATACTAAAATAATGATTCAAACTGTCAAAAGTAGCAGAGCCTCCTGTTCTTCTAACTGCTACAACAGCTGCTGCTACTTTGTGGCGGAATAAGCCGCGGTTAACTCCTGCAACAAAAAATACCCTGTCTAAAAAACATTTCATAGTTCCGGCAATACCTGAATAATAAACCGGCGAGCCTAATATTATACCGTCAGCATTTTTTAACTGCTGTATCCACTTGTTAACATCATCAGTTTTAATATTGCATTTTTCATCTTGGTTGGCAGAGCAATTGCCACAGGCCATACAACCATGGATCATTTTATTTCCTATATGAAGGATCTCGAACTCAATACCCCCTGATATAAGTTCTTCGCCAACCATTTTTAAAGCGTGAAAAGTGTTTCCTTCTTTATTCGGACTTCCGTTTATTGCAATTACTTTCATAAGATTATATTTTTAATATTTTTTGTTTGTCTTTCCCGTATAATTTCGGTGATTAATCATTGAATATAGAAATAATAAAAGAAATTATAATAACTATTACTGCGTAAATTGAGCCTTTCCAGGGTGTTTTAGCTTTTGTTTTCTTATATAAAATATAATTGATAATGAACAAGCCGGTGCAAAAGATCAAAGCTATTGCAGGTATTGAATAATCAATGAATGTACTTTGAATAAAAAAATTAGCAACAGGAAAAACTGTAAGCAGAATAAATAAAGTTAAGAATCCTAATCCTGATATTCTCATAATTGACAAAAATACGATCTGAAGTTTACCATCAATTTCAGTCCAAAATGTTCCGGAAGCTTCTTCATGAAATGGCAAATATCTCTTAGAAAACAAGCTTTTCCACGACATTACGAATGATATTATTCCAATAATAAAATAAAGTACAATTGGAATAATTTTTAGCGCTTCTTTCATATTAAATCTCCTTGATATTTATCAATAGTTCGTTAATTTTTTAATGCATTTCAACACGCAATTTTACCTAACCATATAGCGTCCCGATAAACCCTTCTTATTTTTTTGCAACTCAGGTCAATTTCTAAGTTTGCAAAAATTCTGTCAGCCATGATTTT
>CAINEZ010000167.1 GCA_903847905.1 uncultured Bacteroidota bacterium | reverse complement strand
CGCCTACAATAGGCTTTATTAAAAGTTTTTTACATACATTTGTTCATATCTTTGCATGAAAAAATTACCGAACTATTGTTAAAAGAGTTGATTCAACAATTGTAATAATAGACATGATTGATAAAACGCCTAAAGATGCAGTAACAGCGCTCGAAAAATGTTCGGCGCTTTTATTAACCGGCGGGCTTGATGTTTATCCCGGCAGATACGGAAAAGAATATGATACTTCTCGTTGCAAAACTGATCCGCATCGCGATTCTGTTGAATTTGCTTTGATAAAAAAAGCTGTGAAAATGAAACTTCCCATACTTGGCATTTGCCGGGGCGAAGAAATATTAAATGTTGCCATGGGCGGTTCGCTTATTGTTGATATACCGCAAGATTACGATACTATTATTAAGCATCGCTGTAATGACCATTCTTCATGCTTACATGAAATTAATATTATTCCAGGAACATTTTTATTTGAGATAGGAAAAGTTTATATTGATACCGTGAACTCTTTTCATCACCAGGCTGTCGACAGACTTGCAAAATATTTTAAAGTTGCAGCGCGCAGCAACGATGGATTAATTGAAGCTTACGAATGGAAAAATCCAGAAAATAAACCTTTTTTGCTTGCCGTACAGTTTCACCCCGAACAACTTGATACCAATAATAAATTATCAACTCCCATTGCAACATATTTTATTAATGAAGCTAAGAAATATAAAGCAAACAAAAAATAGGTAATTCATATTATCTTAAATTAATTGATAAAAAGATATGATCAATAAAAAAATTCTTCAAAATGATTTTATTGCGAAGCTTACAATTCAGTCTGATAAGCTTTTTATTCCACAGGCGCAGGAATTTGTACTGTATTATGCAAAACTTTTCAAATTTGCTAAAGATGAACTTCAGAAAATTGAACTTATTACCGAGGAAGCTATTCTGAATACCATTGAGAACTCTTTTGGCAAAGACGATTTTGGTCCTATAGATATCAAAGTAATTTACAAACCCGGTGAATTTATCATTTCGGTTGAAGACAAAGGAATTCCTTTAGATTTTAAAAAGCTGGAAGCACAGACCAATTCATCAATAGGGATATTGCTGATGAAGAATCTTGCTGAAGAATTTCGATTTATCAACATGGGAAAAGAGGGGAAAAAGATGGAGTTGATAAAGCGTTTGCCCGAAGAGAACATTTCAGATTTATTAGCCCAGGAAGAAAAAGATAAAATTGAAGAAGATAAAGATTCTTCTGTTACAGAAAAACCTTCAATACGTCTTATTGAACATGATGATGCTGAAATGCTGGCGCGACTTGCTTTTAAGGTTTACGGATATACTTACAATTCGATCTTTTATTTCCCTGAGCAGATACGAGAAATGATCGAAAGGAATTTACTGGTCTCGGCAGTTTGTGTAAATAATGATAATGAAATTGTAGGGAATTTGAGCCTTATTTTTGAATATTCCGGTGCAAAGGTGGCTGATTCTGCTGCTGCAATGGTTGATCCCCGTTATCGCGGGCACAATCTTTTCAAGGAAATGAAAACTTTTCTACAAAACTATGCCGTACAAAATAATATGTATGGTTTATACAGCGAAGCCGTTACCATCCATACCTTTACCCAGCAGGGCAATATTTCACTTGGAGCAAAAGAAACAGGTATATTGCTGGCATTCCTTAAAGAAAAGCAAACTTTCAAGAAGATAAACAATGATAAATTGCTAGAGCAAAGGCAGGCAGTGGTGCTGTATTATTTAAAAACCAACCAGGAGCCAAATCGTACCGTTTATTTATGTGAAAAGTTCTTTCCTGTCCTGAAAAAAGTTTATGATAAGCTGAACCTCGACAGAAATATTGTAATGATTCCCAATGATTCCGAATGCACTTATTCAAGTCCGAATTCTTCGATCAATACAAGTGTTAAGCCCTGGATGAATGTTGCAGTGATTAAAATTAACAGCATTGGAGCTGATGCTTACGATTTGATATATAATCAGCTTAAGGAATTTCGTCTTAAAAAAATTGAAACTATTTATCTCGAAATGCCTGTTTCAGAACCGTGTTCAGCATTACTCACCGAAAAACTGAACAAAGTAGGTTTTATGCTTAGTGGTATCATTCCTGAATTCGACAATGGCGATTATATAAAACTACAATACCTGAACAATGTTAGGGTTGATACTTCCCACATAAAATTAGCATCGGATCTCGCTAAAGAGATATTGAATGAAATTATGAAGGATTATAATTAAAAACCGGATATTATTTAAAAGGCAGATTTGATATAACTCCAAACCTTCAGAATAAATTTTCTATAATTTCATCATCAACAATATTCGGTAAAGTAACTTTTAATTTCGGTTCTTTTTCCATTGCACGTTTTATAGCAAACATGGCTCCTTCGTTTCTTGCCCACGAACGGCGGGATATTCCGTTGTTCACATCCCAGAATAACATCATCTTCAACCTGCGGTCGGTATCAGCCGAACCATCCAGCACCATACCAAAGCCGCCATTTATCACTTCGCCCCAACCTACGCCTCCGCCATTGTGAATAGACACCCATGTAGCGCCACGGAAAGAGTCGCCTATCACATTTTGAATAGCCATATCAGCCGTAAATTTTGAGCCATCATAAATATTTGATGTTTCACGATAAGGCGAATCTGTTCCGGAGACATCGTGATGATCGCGCCCAATAACAACCGGAGCGGAAATTTTTCCTGACTTAATAGCTTTATTAAATGCTTCCGCAATTTTTACTCTTCCTTCTGCATCTGCATAAAGAATGCGCGCCTGCGAACCAACAACTAATTTATTTTTCTTGGCTTCACTTATCCAGCGTATATTATCTTTCAACTGTTGCTGAATTTCAACTGGCGCAGTTTTGGCAATTTCTTCTAAAACTTCCATTGCAATTTTATCAGTAGTATCAAGGTCTTCCGGCTTTGATGACATACACACCCAACGGAAAGGACCGAATCCATAGTCAAAACACATGGGACCCATTATGTCCTGCACATACGAAGGATAAATAAAATCACCGTTAGGTTTAAGAATATCAGCCCCTGCCCTACCCGCCTCAAGCAAAAAAGCATTTCCATAATCAAAAAAGTACATTCCTTTTTTTGCAAGCGTGTTGATTGCTGTTACCTGTCTTCTCAAAGATTCTTTTACCTTTTCTTTGAATAATTCGGGCTTTGAAGCCATCATTTCTTTTGAATCTTCAAATGATAAACCAACCGGATAATAGCCGCCAGCCCATGGATTATGCAATGAAGTTTGATCGGAGCCAAGTTCAACATGTATATTTTCTTTCACAAATTTTTCCCACAGGTCAACAATATTCCCTTGATAAGCAAGCGAAACAGCTTCTTTGTTTTTTTTAGCTTTTTCTATTCGTTTAAGAAGTTCATCCAAATCCAAAAAAACTTCATCAACCCAACCCTGCGAATGCCTTGTTTTAACAGCCTTCGGATTTATTTCAGCGATAACGCCTATTGCGCCTGCAATTACAGCAGCTTTAGGCTGAGCGCCCGACATTCCTCCAAGTCCTGATGTAACAAATAATTTTCCGGCAAGTCCCTGCCTGCCGCCTGCCTGCCGGCAAGGCAGTGTAGGCACGGCTTCTTTATTTTTTTCAATTTTTCTTCCTGCATTTAAAACAGTTATTGTAGTACCATGAACAATTCCCTGCGGACCGATATACATGAATGAACCGGCTGTCATTTGCCCGTACTGCGAAACACCAAGCGCATTAAACTTTTCCCAATCATCTTGTTTTGAATAATTAGGAATTACCATTCCGTTTGTAACAACTACGCGCGGTGCATCTTTATGTGAAGGGAAAAGCCCCATAGGATGACCTGAATACATTGCTAATGTTTGTTCATCGGTCATTTCTGCGAGATACTTCATAGTAAGGAGATACTGCGCCCAGTTCATAAATACTGCGCCATTTCCGCCATAGGTGATGAGTTCGTGGGGATGTTGCGCCACCGCGTTGTCAAGGTTATTTGATAACATAAGCATGATCGCTGCTGCCTGCCTTGATCTGTGAGGAAATTCATCAATACTTCGCGCATAAATTTTATAGTCAGGGCGAAAACGATACATGTAAATTCTACCGTATTTTTTTAGTTCCTGTGCAAATTCGGGCGCAAGAACAGCATGGTATTTTTTATCGAAATAACGTAACGCATTTTTTATTGCAAGTTTTTTTTCTTCTTTGTTTAAAATATCTTTTCGCTTAGGTGCATGGTTCAGAGAAAAATCGTATTCTTTTGGTTCTGGCAGAATATCAGGGATCCCCTGAAGTATTGTTTTCTGAAAATCGGACAGGTTCATAAGTATTATAATTATTGTGAATTATTACAAAATATTAGAAAAATTCAAAACAACATCTAAAAATGTGTATGTTTTTTTCAAAAATTTACTTTTGGTTTATTTCGCACTACCATAATCTGCAGTTATAATAAAAGAAAAATTGTCAATAGTTTTAGAGAGCGAGTAATAACCATAACGATGAAATGCACCAATGCCAATTTGAATTCCATTTGATGAGCGGAATATGTTTTTAATCAATAGTCCCGATTCAATGTACCCTTTGTCTAGAGTAGAAAAATCAACATTAAAATGTTTTAAAGGATTGTTTAAATCTCCTATGCAAAGATTAGTTGCAACAACAAATTCGGGAGTAAATTTTTTAATTTTTAACAGAAGATTGCCGAAACTATGACTCAAAAACAACGCCGCATAACGGTTTGACAAGAATTCGTTCATTCGCATAGTTGTAAAGCTATTTTGTACAAATATATTATAATCTTTACGAAAAGCAGCAATTCCAGTATATAAATTGCAATAAGGCAAGTTTCCGTTTATATAGCCGGATTGTAACTGGAAAGAAGTAGTTCCTAAGTTTTTAATGAGGAATGACTTTTTAATTTTAATATCAAATCTATCATATTGATAATCGCCATTCAAAATATTATTGAATCCTCGGGAATAATTAAAAAAAACCGTCGGGAACTTAGATCCCATAGACATTGTGAGATATGGTGTTTTAATAAATTTTTCTTTATAACAATAGTATAAATTAAGTCCTAATTCTGTAAAGTTAAAATGATCAACAAGCTCTGGTAAATTTTCTTTTTCTACTTCGAAACGATAATCATTTGTAATAGATTTTTGAGAATAATTAAGAAACAATTTTGCTTTCATATATCGAAAGGTCTTAAATTTTAGAAAAGCTTCTTCACTTATTGTCCTGTCCATTCGCTTTACATATAAACTTTGTAAATAAGAATCATTAAATAGGCTGTTCTGTTTATAAAAACTCAAACCACCTGATTCTGTCACATCATCCGAATACGAAACACCAATGCTTATTTCACGGGGTTTTGAAACAACTACCGATAAATCGCCGCCATATTTATATTCCTTATCCTTGAATCCATAAGCAAAGTAGCCACCCACAATTATTTTGTCGCTTATTTTTGCGTTATTATGCAAACTTAGTTCCAGCCGAAATCCTTCGTAATTATTATATTTGATTATCCTTCCGAGATCTATGTCCACAAATTTAAATGGTATTTTACCGTCAACTAATGAAACCGTTGTTTTTAGAAATCTATCTGCTTTGTATTTATAACCAATACTGTCAATGGTTCTGTAAGTCTTTTTTTCTTTATCGCTTAGGCTGTTGACTCTGTAAGCGCTCCATAAAGTATCATCAGGGTTTACATTTGCTTTCTGCACTTCAAGCACAGTATTCGTAAAATCGTTTTTTTAAAGTTCAGGATTTATAACTATATCCTTAAGATAGGTTCTGCCTTCTATATTTAACATTTTCGAGTAAATCACATCAGTGTTCAATTGTACGGGAAACCATTGTTTTCCAGCAATAAGCTCATATTTCTGTTGAATCTTTATTGTATTGCCAATGGGTTGTTCAAAAGGTTCAGCAATAACATTCTGAATAGCATAACCATTGGTATTAATATAAAGTAATCCTTTAACAATAGTTCGTTAATTTTTTAATGCATTTCAACACGCAATTTTACCTAACCATATAGCGTCCCGATAAACCCTTCTTATTTTTTTGCAACTCAGGTCAATTTCTAAGTTTGCAAAAATTCTGTCAGCCATGATTTT
>CAINEZ010000166.1 GCA_903847905.1 uncultured Bacteroidota bacterium | reverse complement strand
GAAAGATTAATCCAGTTATTGTTTTTATCAGGTATGATATTTTCAAAGTCAATTTCATTTTAATCGTTATTTTATTGTGTCAAATTGGTATCTTTAATTAAATCTTAATTCTCGATATCTTTTATACTTAATTAATTTTCTAGATACTATATAGTATTTTTATAAGTTTTTGCTTTTTCCTGGAGATCCACAAAAACCTACCTAAATTACTCTTCTGATTTATTAACTTCTAATCTTAAAGATTTTAATAATTGTTTTTTAAGATCTCGAGTATATTTTATTGGAGAGTCATTTATTATCTTTTCATTGGTTTCATCTTTCTTTTTTATTAAATCTAATTGAAATTGATTAATAAAAAAGTCAATCTTTTTTTGTAAATTATCTTTATTAAAATCATATACCCATTCATCCCTATTTGAGACTGTTCCTAATGAAAACAATTCAAATAATGCATCTTTACTTCTTCCTAGTTTTACATCTTTTGTTGCCATAGGTAATAAACTATCAAAATCATTATCTGAAAGATTAATCCAGTTATTGTTTTTATCAGGTATGATATTTTCAAAGTCAATTTCATTAATTAAACTTGAACTGAGCCATTCAAATTTCTCTATTCTTGTTGCTCTTATATCACAAGGGTGAATATAATTTATTTGACAATTACTTTTTTCTTTTGATTTCTTTTTAACTAAAAACATAATTGCAATTCCAACAGCAGCAGCTTTACCAAATACAGTATGTTCTTCATTCATCCATATTCCATCCTTGCCTGATAATTCTCTTATGTTTCCACCTAAATCAATTATATAAGCATAATCAAATTCTTCTTGAATAGATTTCCTGAAACCATCAAATGTTCTTGAATTAATAAAAGAATTATTTGTTATAAAACTAATAATACCATCTTTATCAACTCTGTCCATTGCCCATCTGTAAAAACGGGCGTACATATCATATACTTTAGTTTTTTGTGCAGTACTATATTTAATAAAAGTGTCTTTAATTCTTTTATCAATTATAGGATATTCCCTGTTTTTATTATTTTCATTTTCATTAAGCTGATTTGCATTATAGGGAGGATTACCAATTACAACTGATATCTTTCTACTATTTTGATTTTTTATTCTTTCAGAGTTTTCAGTTGATAAACCAAATAAATCATGTTGTTTTCCACCATAAGCCAGGGCATCGGTATTATCTAAGGTATCAACAAAACAAAGGTTTTTATATTCTTCATACTTACCCATCTTTTGTTTATATGTAAATTCCATATTAAGGTTAGCAACATAATAAGGAAGTATTGCTACTTCGTTAGCATGAATTTCGTTTTTATATTTTTGTATTAATTTATGATTTGGGATATTATCAATAATAGCAGTTATAAAAGTACCAGTTCCAGTTGCAGGGTCAAGTATCTCTACACCTTCATTTGCAAGTAATGTGTTAAAATGTTTGTATAAAAGAAAATCGGTGCTTTCAATCATAAACTTCACAATCTCATTAGGAGTGTAAACCACACCCAGGCGGTCGGCAGCTTTGGGATTGTACATCTTATAAAAGTTTTCGTACAGCACTTTCAAAAACTTTTGTTTCAGGTGGTGGTCGGTAATGCAGGCAGCAGCAGCAGTAATAGTATCGTAATAATGCTCCAGTTCGCCCAATACATTGCGGCGTTCGCTATAGGTGAAAAGGGTATCAATAAGTTTTTCGAGTTCCTTGGCAATACTATTGTGGCGGTGAAATTCGGGGTCATCGAATACTTTGTTAAAAATATCGCTGGTAAGAATGTGCTGTATCATCATTTCGCGGATGTCAGCCTCGGTTATATCAGGATTAATTTCGGCTTTGCACAGCGAAAGAAAATTTTCGGCAACTTCAATGTATTTCGTATTCGTTTTGCCCGATTCATCAATACGTTTGCGTAGCGTTTCGACTATGGTAGGAATATCAGCCTTGAAATATTCTAAAGCTTTTTCGAAATTATAAATGTATTCGCTCTTGAAACTTATAAACTGAGTAATGATAGCATCCAGCTTGTCAGCATCTTTCATCGGCACACGCATCACCTCCGCTCCCTTTTGAATGAGAACCGCCGTCTGGGTATCTTCAAAAAGGATATTGGTAAACGGATAACCTTTAGCTTGCTTACTATCTATTTCGTCGTCTATAGTATCTTTTTCGTCTTTGCTTTCCCACAAACCCACATCCAAACCATTGTAATTTCTTATTATACCATCAGGTTTAACCGTCCTGCCCAGCGTACCCATACAATACACTTCGGGCGAAAGCTCGTAATTAAGTTTACGTGCATACTCATTTAATAAATTTAAAAACGGATGCCGAACCGAGGTTTCGTTCTTGGATTTGGCGAACTGAAGTGCCCTGTCGAGATCGGTGTAATATTTATTGATTAAGAGTTTGCTCATTGGCTGCAAATATTTTTTGACAAATGTAAGAAATAAATGGGGAAATATTAAAAAAAAAGTTTTCAGCGAGCTACGCCCATGTCTGATGTCTTGCGCTCCAGCCCATGCTGGTCGGGCAGGCATGGGGCGAAAGGAAAAGAAAATGAGAAGGTTTAGAAGGTTGGGGGTGTTGGGTGTTTAGGTTTTCTATTAAGGTTTGGGGGCGAAGTTGCAAAGTTCGGATAACAGAGCAGGGCTTCACCCTGCGTTAGTGTATTATGCCCTTTCAGGGCTAAGGAGTTCGTAGATATGACATGAAAGCAGGGCTTCACCCTGCGTTTGTGTATTGTGCCCTTTCAGGGCTGAGGAGTTCGTAGATGTGACATGAAAGCAGGGCTTCACCCTGCGTTAGTGTATTATGCCCTTTCAGGGCTGAGGAGTTCGTAGATATGACATGAAAGCAGGGCTTCACCCTGCGTTAGTGTATTACGCCCTTTCAGGGCTGAGGAGTTCATAGATGTGATATGATTCGCAGGGCTTCACCCTGCGTTAGTGTATTGCGCCCTTTCAGGG
>CAINEZ010000165.1 GCA_903847905.1 uncultured Bacteroidota bacterium | reverse complement strand
TTAAAAAAATAATTATATATCTAACTGTTGTAAATTTATTTTAATTTTAACTGTTGTGCCTGCTCCTTCATCACTAATAAATTCACAAGTTCCATGAATTGACTTTACCCTGTTAATGATATTATTCAACCCCATTCCTATTTTAGGGTCTTTCAGTGTTCTTGAGATATTAAAACCTTTTCCGTCATCTTTGAATAATATATTAAGTACTCTGTTATCTTCGCTGAATGTTATTTTAATGTTCTTCGCCGAAGCATGTTTTATGGAATTATTTATAAGTTCCATCAATACTCTGTATAGAGTAATTTCTACTGTGCTATCGTACCTTCTCAAATCATCTCCGGCATCAAAAGAAATATTCATTGATTTAGCAATATTTAATTTATTGCAAAATGAATGCAATGCTTTAACAAGCCCATAATCCGATATAATTCCAGGCATCAGGTTATTTGCAATTGTACGGGTGCTTGATACAGCGTCATTAATAAGTTCATTAGTATATTTAAGCATTTCTATTTTTTCGGTATTATCAGTATCAGGCGACTGTAGCTCGTTTACATATAGTTTAATGCTGGATAAAAGCGGACCAAGTCCATCGTGAAGATCTTTTGCTATGCGTTTACGTTCATTCTCTTCAGTTTCTACTACCTTATTCAATATACGACGTTCTACCTGTTTGTGTTCCGTTATATCCATTGCTATCCCGCGTAATCCCTGATTTTTATCTTTATCAACATAAGGACTGAAATAACAAAGTACAGGAAAATTAGTTCCATCTTTTTTTCTTGCAGAATATTCCATGCCTTTCAAGTCAACGCCATTGTATATTTCATTTATATTCTTTAGAAATTTTTCTTTATCATCATGTGCGAAAATATCTGTAACTTCAAGTCCATCCATGATATTCTCAGCAAAATAACCGGTAATCGATAACCCTGCTGTATTGATAAAAGTAAGTATGTTCTTATTATTAACTTCAAACATTATTTGCGGAAGCAGATTAGCAAGATCCCTGTATTTTTCTTCACTCTCGCGAAGCGCAATTTCAGAATTGAGTTGTTTTACTCTTTGCCTGTGCCTGTAATTATTAAAGATAAATATAACCAGAATTACTAATAAAAGGAATACTGCTATCAAAGAATACATTATTATTTTATTCTGATCAAGTTTTAAACTCTGAAGTTCAGATTCTTTTTTTAAGAGTGTAATATTTTCTTCTTGCTTTTCGGTTTCATACATTGTCTGCATATCAGCAATCTTGCTTATATTTTTTTCATTAGAAATACTGTCTTTGATGTCGGAATATTTTTTATGAAAACTATATGCCTCTTCAATATTTCCAATCTTTTCATAAATATTTGATATGGTTTGGTAATCTTCTTTTAGCAAGTCTTTTATTCCAAGCTGCAAAGCAATATCAAGACTTTTCTGATAACTTTCAAGGGCTTTGGCATAATTATTTTGAGCAAAATAAATCTCGCCAACTAATGTAAGGATTGTAGCCTGAGCCTTTTTATCCTTCAAATCAATGTTTAGTTTATCTGCCTTAAAATAATATTCGAGTGCTTTGGAATATTTTTTTTGATCGCTGTAATAATCACCGATATTCAATAGGCAAGATGATACTCCTTCTTTATAGTTAATTTCTGAGTTAATATTTAAAGAAAGCATTAAATTTTCAATTGCTTTTTTCTTATCGTCCATGCTTAAATATAATTGGCCGATATTAGTAAGTGATGCGGCAAATCCCTTTTTATCTCCGGTTTCTTTTGATATTGTTAAAGCTTTATTATAATATTCAAGTGCCCTTATATAGTTCTCCTGTAAATCATAAATTTCACCGATATTCCTGCAAACAGATGCAATATCATTTTTATCATTCATCTTTTCACTAATCTTCAATGATTTCATGCAGAAATCAAGAGCTTTGAAATAAGAGCCCTGAACATAATAAATCATCCCGATATTTTCAAGTAACTTGGCAACGCGGCTGCTATCGCCCATTTCCATAGCAGATGTAAGTGATTTAAAAAAATACTCCAGTGCTTTTGGATAATTATTCTGAGAGGAAAACATATATCCAATGTTTGCAAAAGTAATAGCCTCTCCCCTTTTATAATCAATCTGTGTAAAAACATCGCTGGCTCTTAGATAATATACCAGCGCTTCACTGCTTTTTCCTTTATTAAAATAATAAAAGCCTATATTATTCAATGACGAGCCAGCCCCCCTGGTAAATCCAACAGATTCAGAAAGAGCTAATGCTTTTTTAGCATAACCGAATGCCTTATCAGGATCAGAGAACAGATATACTTTGTACAGTTCATTTAAAATATTAACACGGGTTGTATCTTTTGTGGCTCTCGATAATACAAGGGAAAGGCTATCGGTTTTATTTCCATGAGAAAAAGAAAAAAGTAAAATGGAGCAAAAAAGAATTAGAAAGCGTTTGGTCATTTTCGATAAAATTCTTATACTTTATTTTCAAGTAATTCTTTTATTTGAGCAAGAAAAAATTTCTTCTTGCTATCCCTCAATTTAATTGCTGATTTAGTATAATATTCATGTTGTTGCAGAAAATAAATTTCCTGAATATACCATTCTCTCAATGATGTATTTATCCCATTCTCGTTCCATTCTCGCAGTAATCTGACCCCGATCAAATAAAAGTCATCTCTTCCAAGATAATCAAGATCAGCATCGCATAAAATTTTTTCAAATATGTTTTTAGGTTTTCGGGGAATTTCAGTGCTTAATATTAACTTACAGATTCGTTCTATATGTTTCAGCGAATAGCCAAATTCTGGTAAAACCTTGCGAACAATCATTACAGATATAGCTTCGTTATTATAATATTGAGAAATGTACCCGATGTCATGAAAAAGAGCTGCTGTTTTAAGGATTATTATATCTTCTTCAGAACGAATTTTTTCCATTGAGCTATATGTCTCAACAGCATTTAAAACATCCAGTGTATGATCAAGCCCATGATAATAAATGTTATCAGGAAGTTCATTTTCCAGTTTATCTATAATATATTTTTTTACTCCAGAAAAATCCATGTTTACAAAATATTATTTCATTGCTTCATATAAATCCCAGAATTTCTGATTAGGAATTCTACCATCATCATCAACACATAATTCTTTATTTATTCTTTCAGTAAAATACATGTCGATCACGCCTTTATGTTTTACAGGAACTTTCCCTCTATATGTGCAGTCAAAGAATTCTTTTATGAGTTCATAAGTTGAACCTGAGATATTAATTTTATTAGGAAAGCTTGTTTGTTCCAAGCGACTTGCCGTATTAACTGTGTCTCCCCAAATATCGTAAGCAAATTTTTTCTTACCTACAACTCCTGAAATTATTGAACCTGTATTTATTCCTATCCTTATCTTCCATAAAGTACGGGACTTTGCTGATTGTTCTTTTTTAAGCCTGCTGATAAAATCTCTCATCTCAAATGCTGCAAGAACAACATCAACAGGGTTTGTTCTGTTTTTCATGGGAATTCCGCCAGCACACATATAAGAGTCGCCGACAGTTTTGATCTTTTCAATGTTATGTCTTACACACACATCATCAAAGAAAACGAAGCATCTGTTGAGTTCAGAGATAAGTTCTTGTGGGTCTAATTGCTGTGCAATTACAGTGAAATCCTTGAAATCGGAAAACAAAACTGTAACCTGTTCGAAAAATTTCGTTTTAGCATTACCGTTTAACTTAAGTTCTTGAGCTATCTTGAACGGAAGAATATTCAACAATAACTTATCAGATTTTTCCTTTTCTATTTCAATTTCTTTTTTCTGGGTATTTATTTCACTGGTTCTTTCCTTTACCACTTCTTCCAAGCGGATTTTAGCATCCCTCAAACGTTTATTACTAAATCGCAGAGTTGAAAAAATAAAAAATATAAAACCAATTAAATAAAAAATATAAGCAAGCCATGTCCTGTACCACGGTGGTAATACCTCGAATTCATAAGTTGCTTCTGTACTTTGAGTTTCAAAAATATTTTTTGCAATTACATGAAATTTATAAATACCCGGAGGCAGGTTAGTATATTCTTTTTTAGTTTCACTTGTCCACTCCGACCATTTCTTATCAAAGCCTTCCAGAAAGATTTTATATTTTTTTGAAGCTTCATCATAAAAACTTGGAGCAGCATATTCAAATGTAATGCTATTGTATGCGAATGAAATTTCAGGTTTTAACTCTTCGGGTTGAACCAGGTCAAGTCCATTACATTCACCGCTATCGTTAACGTTTTTGAAAAATGTTCCCCAAAAAATAACAGAATCCCTCTCTAAGATCACCTTTCTTATAAGAGAATGAAATTCCTGGTTATACTCATATTTTACATTTCCGTCATATTTCACCAGTCCATCATCTCCGCCAAACCAGACTGTATTATCTTCTTCGGGAAATATTGAATAAACTTCCATTTGCGGAATTGGTTTGAAGGGATTTATTTTTAAAGTATATGAATAGTTCTTATGAGAAATAGCTTCCAGAAGGGTCTTCTTTCCTAGTTCCTTATTCGTAATTTGCATCCAAAGATTTCCTGCATTATCTTCTTTGAGATAGTTAATAAATGTAGAATTATTTTGAATTTTTGATAAAAATGATTTATCGAGGATAAATGAAATCGTAGAGGAACTATTTCCCTTTTTATTTTCTACAGGAAAATAAATGCCATCTTCTGTAATAACAATAATTTTATTTTTTATTTTATATATAGTGCAAAAATTTTGTGGAGCTCCTGTTGCTATTCCAAAATGGGTAACATTACTTTTCTTTTTATTGTTCATGAGTAAATAAACGCCGGAAAATTCTGTTGCTATCCATATTCTCCCTTCATTATCTTCACCGAAATTCACGACCTTTTCTTCAAAACCATCTACTCTTTTCTCATTTTTAAAAGAAAGATTATCGCCTGAATAGTTAATTGAAATACATTTTATACCGTCATCTGAACCAACATATATTATTGAAGGATTTTTTTTACTGCGGAAAAGTTTTGTACAGGATCCGGAAGTAATAAGTTTTGCAGAAAATGTATCAATTTCATAAACCCCGCCTGAAGTGGCAGCTAAAAGCTTATCTTTCGATCTGTCACGTTCATTTTTAATTACAAGTAAATCCCATGTTGGATCATTATTTCCCTTCAAGGATTCAAAATGTGAAATATTTGTCTTGAAATTATCATCGGAAATAATATATTTTTCAGATGAAAAATTATGATAAAACAATCCCTGCCAGGTGCCGACAAAAATTTTCCCTTTAAATCTTGTAACGGAAAGCACACTTCCCTTCAAGCCCATATCATCATTCCAGAAACTTAAAGGGGAAGATATATCCGCCCTCGTTATACCATTGTCAAGAGATAACCATAAGGCATTTTGCTTATCCTGATTAACGCCATTATGTGTTTCATTTTGCACTCCCGCATTTTTATCCAAAATCTGAACCAGCGCTCCTTTACTATCCATAATAGCTGTACCACCGCGCATTGTTGCAAAAGCATAATATCCGTTATTAAGAATAGTGGAATACAGCAGTTGGTTAAGTTGAATAAAATAATCTGCCTGATTATAAAATTTGGTAATAACAGGAAATTGTCCTTTTTTTAATTTGAATGGATCTGTCATCAGGTACATACCGCTGTCCTTGGTAACAATAAGAATCCTGTTATTTTTATATTGAAGTATATTAATAATTGAAATATTCGAAAAATATTCACTTCCCCTAAATTTGATAAGTGAATCCTTTTTTAAAGCCTTTATTCCAACATTTTTTTCCCAAACAAGAATATTATCTTTTACTTTATAGCAATAGCTTGGCTTTCTTACACGCCATGTTTTTATTTTATTATTATCCCAACGAAATAATTTTTCGCCGGTAAGGAAATATATTCCGCTGTTTACTGCATAAATATTAAATAGATAATTGAATTTTTTATCTTTTTCAGCAAACTTATTAATAAGTGAAACATATTTTAATTTCCCGTTTTTTGTAGAAGCTATATAACCAAATTCAGAAATAGAACCCACATAAATTCTGTTATCTTTATCAACAACCAAACAACTCGCTGTGTAATTATTAGTGATTTTTATTAATCTCCAATGCACGCCATCATATTCTAAAACTCCATCTCCATTAGCAAAATATAAAACTCCTCTGCTATCCTGAACAAAGCCCCAGTTTTGCGAAAAAGCATTGTAATCTTTTGGTGAATAATTGCGAATAAGAGGAAGTCCTATTTCATACTGCGTAGTATTTTGAGCAAACAAAAAAACTGGCAAACTTAAAAGAATCAATATATAAATTAATCTTTTCATACTAATAACTCAATGATATAATTATATATGTTTTTAAGAATAACATTTTCAGGAAAATTATTTTATTGTTCAACTGTATTTTACAAATATAAATAAAAAATATTACTTTAAAACCTTAATGGATTTAGTCAAAATGTCATCACTTGTTATTGTGTAAAATGTTTTTTCAAAAATTTACCTGTATATGAATCTTCACATTTAATAATATCTTCGGGTGTTCCTTCAAAAACAATATTACCACCTTTATCGCCCCCCTCTGGACCAAGGTCTATTATCCAGTCGGCTGATTTTATTATTTCAGGGTTGTGTTCTATAACAATTATTGAATGTCCGTTTTTCAGAAGCGCATCAAATGAATAAAGCAATTTGTGAATATCATGGAAATGAAGACCAGTAGTAGGTTCGTCAAAAATAAATAAAGTCGGGTTTTCTGAGGCTCCTTTAGTAAGAAAAAATGCAAGTTTTATTCGCTGCGCCTCTCCCCCGCTCAAAGTGCTGGATGGCTGCCCAAGTTTAATATATCCTAAGCCAACATCAGCAAGAGGTTTGAGTTTTGAAATAATTTTGTTTTCAAGAGTAGATTTTTCTTTTGATGAAAAAAATTCCAAAGCTTCATCAATTGTCATTTCTAGAATATTGCTAATGTTTTTGCCTTTGTATGCAACATCCAAAACTTCGTCTTTAAAACGCTTTCCTTTGCAACTTTCACAAACTAACTTAATATCTGCCATGAATTGCATTTCAATACTTACCTCTCCGGCTCCTTCACATTCCTCGCAGCGCCCTCCTTCAATATTAAATGAAAAATATCCTGGTTTATATCCTCTTAGCTTTGATAACTGCTGAGTTGAATATAATTCTCTTATTTCATCGTAAGCTTTTACATAAGTAACAGGATTTGACCGTGAAGATTTCCCAATTGGATTTTGATCAACAAATTCAATGCTTGAAATACTTTTAACATCGCCTTCTATTCTGTCAAATTTTCCTGTTTTTTCACCATATCCTCCGTGTATTTTTTTTAATGCAGGAAATAATACCGATTTCACCAGCGATGTTTTTCCTGAGCCGCTAACACCTGTTACAGCAGTTAAAATATGTAATGGAAATTTTACTTTTATGCTTTTCAGATTGTTTTCACGCGCTCCAATTATTTCTATATATTCTTTCCATTTTCTTCTCGCAGTAGGAATATCAATTTTTATTTTTTTATTCAGATACTTAGCTGTAAGGCTGTTTTCTTCATTTAAAATATCTTCATGATTGCCTTCAAAAACAACTTCGCCGCCGTGAACTCCTGCAAATGGACCAATGTCTATAAGGTAATCGGAAGCGCGGATAATATCTTCGTCATGCTCAACTACAATTACTGTGTTACCAAGATCTCTTAGCGATTTCAATACTTTTATCAGTCTATGTGTATCTCTTGGGTGAAGTCCGATACTCGGCTCATCTAGGATATACATTGAACCTACAAGACTGCTTCCGAGAAATGTTGCAAGATTTATTCGCTGCGATTCCCCTCCTGATAAAGTTGATGAAAGCCTGTTTAATGTTAGATAACCAAGTCCTACGTCAAGCAAAAATTGAAGTCGGGAATTTATTTCCGTAAATAAACGCTTACTTACTTTTTTATCATAATTTGAAATCTCAATTTTTGAGAAGAAATCAAAAATTTCCCATAATGACATTACTACAAGCTCCGATATTGACTTTCCGCCGACTTTAATATAATTAGTATCTTTTCTGAGCCTTGTACCATTACACTCAGGGCAAGTAGTTTTACCCCGATACCTTGCAAGCATAACTCTGTATTGAATTTTGTATGTTTGTCCTTCAACGTATTTAAAGAAATCATTCAAACCTCCAAAATATTTATTTCCTGTCCAAAGCAATTTTTTTTCTTCAGTAGAAAGATCATAAAAAGGTCTGTGTATAGGGAAATCAAATTTATAAGCATTCAATAGTAATTGTTCTTTCCATTCGCTCATTTTCTCGCCCTTCCAGCAGGCAATTGCTTCATTATATATCGAAAGACTTTTATCCGGAATAACAAGGTCTTCATCAATTCCAATTACGCTTCCAAAACCTCCACATGCCTTGCATGCGCCATAAGGATTGTTAAAGCTAAATAAATTAGAAGATGGTTCTTCAAATGTGATACCATCGGCTTCAAACTTTCTAGAAAAATTTCTTACTTTTTTAGAATCCTTATCGGTTGAAGTTTCTACAAGGCAAGTTCCTTCTCCTTCAAAAAATGCAGTTTCAATAGAGTCAGCAATTCTTGAGTCAAAATCAGTATCATTTTTTTTTACAACTAACCTGTCAATTACAATAAATATTTCCGTATTTTTTTTATTGTTTTCAAGTTTTTCTTTTAAAACTTCATCAATTTTAATAATTTCTCCGTTCAGCAATATTCTTGAAAATCCCTGCTGCAAAAGAATACCCAACTGGTTTTTCATTGATCTGCCATTCCTCAAAGAAATAGGAGCAAAAATAATTGCGATACTCCCTTCTGATAAAGTATGAATATAATTTATTACATCAGTTACTGAATCTCTTTTTACGATATTTCCGGAAACAGGCGAATAGGTTTTACCAATCCTTGCAAAGAGCAGCTTAAGATATTCATATATTTCCGTTGAAGTTCCAACAGTTGATCGGGGATTTCGGATAGATACTTTTTGCTCAATAGCAATCGCAGGGGATATCCCATGAATATAATCCACATCGGGTTTGTTCATTCTTCCAAGAAACTGGCGGGCATATGAACTGAGGCTTTCCACATAGCGTCTCTGACCTTCGGCATACAATGTATCAAATGCTAAAGAAGATTTTCCGGAACCTGATAAACCTGTAATAACAATAAATTTGTTTCTTGGCAGAGCTACATTAATATTCTTTAAATTATGTACTCTTGCTCCTTTAATAATAATAAAATTTTTGGAATCAACAGAGGATATATTATTTACAGGCATATTATTATAGGTAGGAAATTACAGTTTGCTAAAAATAAACAAGGTTTTTCCAAAAAAAAAACAGATATTTGAATAAAAATTTGAACTTTTTTT
>CAINEZ010000164.1 GCA_903847905.1 uncultured Bacteroidota bacterium | reverse complement strand
ACAACTAAATAAATATAATAAAATGCTTGCTAAGCATGATATTAAATCTAAGAAATTCGAGGAAATATTAATAAAATCAATTAAGGAGATTGAGCGTATTAATAGCCTTTCCGTTTTTTATAGCTTCCGAAAGTTGTATTATTATGTGCTGGAGCGCCCGAGGATCAGTAAAGCCTTCAGGAAAATTTGTCATGATGTTATATAGTAAATGAATAATATTTAGTTCTCTTACCTTATTACCATGTATCCTGATAAGGATAACCTCAATTGATTCAGCGGCATTTTTCGGTTTGCCTTCTTTAATAAATTGGTTTACCTCATTGAATAGAGGAAGAATGTCTTCATCAAATTTTTTCATTTTGCCCAGGTTTAATTCACCGCAAATAAACAAAAAAAGCCCGAATCTCTCCGGGCTTTTTACTTATGCCTTATACCTTATTAACTTTTCAACTTATTCAGAAACTTCTTTAAACATTCATAATGCCAATATATCCTTTTTCGCAATTTAGGAGTATTAGCAGCTTCCGAATCAATAAAGGAATTAAACATATCCGTTAAACTTTCACTAAAAGCTTCAGGACTGTCAACATCAGTTATGTTGGTAAAAACAGCGGCGTTTATTTGCTCAGCTTTCATTTTAGACCTCCTCTGTTTTACAAACCTTACATCTTACAAGCCTGTATTGTATAACCTGATTAGCATCTATTAAAAGAATAGAAGGACGGTGTGCGCCGGGAACATGGCTGCAACTTTGTTTGCAGCGAACCATTTCTAATCCTGATGCCTGAGCATAAGCCGTCATCAGGCTGCGGGTTGGGAAAAAGAGTTTCTTCATATTAAACCCCCTCTCTTCATCTTGGCAAATAAAACCATTCTTACACGTGTATCCTCAATACGCATAAGCATGTTTACGGCTTCCATATCGGTTTTATCCGCATCTTTATTAAGGATACGTTTACAACCTACCTCTATTAATTGTAACGTATCCTCAGTACATACTTCCGCAAAGCAATTCATTACTCTATAAAGCGTAGGAGTGCTAACCCCTATTTTACGGGCAAGTTTTATTCTGTTTCCTGCTTTTGTTATTGCCTGGTTAATCAATGGAGTTATTTCAACAGCTTTGGCAATGCGGGCATCTATGACATTATCATTAATATTTGAGATTATGTTATGCTTTTTAATCTGATAACTTCCCTGCTTTCTCAGTGCCGGCAGAACCTCGTTAGTTACCCATTTGCGGAAGGTTTTCGCTTCGGGTTTGTTGCTCCGGAATATTAAATTGTAAAGTCCGGACTCATTAACCACATTTACATTGCGTTTCTGACCTGATGTATATAAACTATACACCAGCTTTTCATCATCATCTAAATTTGTAATTGCTTGTCTCGAATTTTTAATTTTTAAAGCAATACAAATTTCTTTTGCAATAAAACATGGTTTGTCCTCAATAAGGAGAGCTGTAACCTTTTCATTTTCGCCGTAGGTAAACACTGCGGGTAGATTACTACCATTTTGTTTTGTGATACTCATAATAATTGGTTTAGGTTAAATAAAAACCCGGATGTGAGTATCACCCTCAGTTGGGCAGAGAAGCTGCCTATTCTTACGTTTAGGCCATCCGGGCTATTTCTTATAAACTTCGTTGAATTGCCCTTGATTTGAAGGTAATACTCAAGGACAAAAGTACAACAAATAAATTAAATACAACAATGAACGATAAAAATTTATTAACAGGTAATTGTTAAGGTTGCCAAATACCCCATCCTTTCTTTGGTTTTATAAATTCTTGTTTCTTTTCTTTCCGTTCCGAAGCAATAACGAAAAGTATTCCAAATATTGGAGTGTATAAAATTGAAATCCATAATGCTCCCCATGCTCCAAGTTTGCGCCGTGAACCTTCATCGGCAATCATTATCAAAAGGAAAATGTACCAAATAACAACAATAATAAAAATTGTATCCATAGTCATAATAACCTCCTTTTTATTTTATAATAATGTAATTACTGATCTTATTATTCTCAATAAGTTCATTGAATTCCTTCAATGGACAAGTAAAATATTTATTTGATTTTTTTTCTTTCAATAATCTTTTACCTGGTTCAAGTCTGTTAATTAATTTTTGCTCTTCTAAATTTTGCATTTCCATTTTAAGCTTTTCAACTTCAATTTTATTTTTTTTACCGCTTCTGTTCATTGCTGATATAGCTACAATAATCAGAATTACTATTAAAATCCAAATCATAATAACCTCCGTGTTTAAGTTTATATAAATTAATAAAGTAATTGTTTTTTATCGGGATGGTTCCAGCCTGCATCATATTTGCTATCTACGAAATAAATAAGCAGGTCAGCGTCATATTTGCTGTTAACAAAATAAATTTTCTTTTTCGCATCATATTTATTGTCGCAGAAGAACCATAGTCCGTCATCATTAACATCATATTTGCTGTCCACTTTGTAAACACAAAGATCAGCATCGTATTTACTGTCGCAAACGTAAACCTTTACGTCAGCATCATATTTACTGTCGCAGGAATAAACCTTTTGCGAGTATGATATCTTTGCAAATACAACTATAAAAAGTAATAGGATAAACTTTTTCATAATAACCTCCGTGTTTTAGTTTTGTAAAAATAGTAATTTATTTCTTTTGCCTTATGCCTTGTTAACTTGTCTTCTATTCTTACGTTTTAAATATTTTATTCTTCCGGTTTTCTTAATATTCCTGTTAATACTCTGTATATAATACTTCAGTCCCTTAAGATCGTATTTATAATAAATTTCCCTGAGCGCCCGGGTATGATCCACCGGTTTATTATTATGCAGCATAGGAGGCATAAGCTTCGCTACAATGCGAATATAATCCATTACAAGTATATCCCTGCCTTTGTATTCAGTATATTGATGGCGAAGTTCTGTACGTGTTTTAGAAGTAACCTCTAAGTGCCGGGTGCGCCAGCGCAGAGTAAATATTCTTGCTATATTTTGTAATTTTTTAGGCATTATAATATAATTTAATGGCGTTTAAAATTTGCATTCTGAATTACTCAAATGAATTCTCCCATCTTCTCTGTTTTAACCATGTTTCGGGATATGCTTTTTCCATATTAGGTTTCGTAACAAGGAAATTGGCATACTTTTTTATGGCTGCAAAAACCATTACCCGGGTATGATCATCCAACAGCTCATATAATTTCTTTGCACGTTCTTTGTTTCCTATTTTATAATTATAAGCATTCCAGAATGCAGTAAAGGAAAGATCGGCATGGACTTCAATTTTCTGAAAATTTGCAAAACATTTATTTTGGAGCATTTCATAGCGGGAAGGAAAACATTCAAATATAAAATCCCATAATTCATTAGAAATATCACAATTAAATGCAAATGCAATACAACGACTATATTCATTATAAGTGAACATTATGCTGCCGGTAAACTTTTTATGCTTCAGTAAGATCTTTATCATAACTTATGCCTTATGCCTTGTCAACTTATTAACTAAATAAAGTAATTTGATTCCCTGCTTTCCTTTCTTTACGTGCTTCGCTGAAAAGTTTTTTAGCATAAGCATCAATTGTAATAAGATCAAGATCGGAATGAATAAGCTGTGTATCGGTAAAATCATCTTCTTTATATGTTTTTATAATGCGAATGATCCAACTTTCAGAAATGTGGAATTGGTATGACATAAATTTCAAACATTCGTCCATATCAATTTTATGCCTTGTCAACTCTTTATAAAAAAAGAGTATGCGTAAATGTTTCTGTTTTTTAAGTTCTTCAAGTTGCATACTAACAAGTCAATTGATGAATATTATTAATTATTTTAATGATTAATATGTTTTCATAAGTTGTAATT
>CAINEZ010000163.1 GCA_903847905.1 uncultured Bacteroidota bacterium | reverse complement strand
ATTAATCACATGTCACTCAGAGCCGTTCCGCATTTCAGGAACGTGTCGAAGAGTGGCATACCGGTCAACTTCGACACTATTCTTCTTCAACTATCGTTTCAGTAGAATAGGCTCTGTTTGACCGGCAATTAATAAATCATTAAAGCTTTTTGAGTTGAAGTCATAAAATTATTTTTCTAAAAATTTATATCTCCGTTTTATGATGTAATTCAATAACTGCGGGTATTTTCAATAACATGTGAAACTTGAGTAACTGATATATATAAACCTTTGTTTAACAAACAATAATTACACAAAAATAATTTATTTTGATTTTATTTTTTTGCATTTTGAAACATTATTTTGTGAAATATGTATAAAGTGTAAATTGTTAGATTTTATATATTTTATTATTTTATTGAAAAATATTGTTTTTAATAAAAAAATTATTTGTAATATTGTAACATCTAAAAAAAAGCAATTATCTCATACAGGTTTTATGATCCAACTAAAAAGATTATTTCTGGTAATTTTTGTTTTATTTTCTACAGGGATAACGGCATATTCTCAGGATCCGCATTTCACACAATTTTATGCTAATCCTATATACTTAAATCCTGCATTTGCCGGTACTTCTGTTTGCCCACGATTAGTGATGAACTATCGTAACCAGTGGCCTGCAATTCCCGGAACTTTTGTTACTTATAGCGCTTCCTTCGACCAGCATGTTGACAATATTTCCGGTGGAGTTGGTCTCCAGTTTACTTCTGACAGAGCCGGTGAAGGCACCCTTACTACTAATACTATCAGCGGTATATATTCGTACCGCTTAGAGGTAAGCAGGTATTTTACTATAAAAGCCGGTTTCGAGGTTTCTTACTTCCAGAAACGCATCGACTGGGATAAACTTACTTTTGGCGATCAGATACATCCAAGATTTGGATTTATTTATACTACGGTGCAACCTACACCCCCTAATTTGACAAAAGGGGCTTTGGACTTCAGCGCAGGTTTACTTGGTTATGGAGAAAGCGTTTTTGCAGGCATCGCTGTTAATCACCTTACCCAACCTAACCAGGGATTTTATTCAGAATCAAGGCTTCCGTTAAGGATTACAGTTCACGCCGGAGGTATAATTGACCTTGAACATCACCGCAGAAGAAGAAAGATTGAAGATCCTGTAGTTTCTCCAAATATAATATTCATGAAACAAGGCGATTTCAACGAGATTAATTATGGGTTTTACTTAAATAAATACCCTGTAGTGGGAGGAATTTGGTTCAGGCAGTGCTTTCAAAATGCCGATGCTTTTATAGCTATGATCGGAATACAAACAACTGTTGTCAAAATAGGTTATAGTTATGATGTTACCGTGTCAAAGCTTACCAGTGCTACCGGTGGTTCTCATGAAATATCTTTTGCACTGCAATTTGATTGTAGGCCCAAAAAGAAACGTATAAGAGCAATAAATTGCCCGTCATTTTAGTTATAGTTATAAAAGAAAAATATTCCAATTATGATAACAAAAAAGAAGACTATTCCAAAAATTTTTGTTTTTGCTGCATTTTTTTTGATTTTTGCTGCATGCAAAAAAGATCAGTCATCTACTACCGGATGGGAATACAACGAACCCAAAAATGGTGGATTTGAAGTAGTACCTTATGAAGAACAGGAAACAGGACCTGGCCTTATACTTATTGAAGGAGGTACGTTCGCAATGGGAAGAACCGAGCAGGATGTTCTTTATGATTGGGATAATATTCCAAGAAGAGTTACTGTTTCTTCATTTTACATGGACGAAACAGAAGTAAGAAATATAGATTGGCTTGAATATTTATACTGGCTGAGAAGAGTTTTTGGAGTTGACTATCCCGAAGTATATAAGAAAGCATTACCTGATACTTTAGTATGGCGTGGTAAACTTGATTATAATGAACCTTTGGTTGAACTTTACCTTCGTCACCCTGCGTATAAGGATTATCCTGTTGTTGGTGTAAGTTGGTTACAGGCAAACGATTATTGTGCATGGAGAACCGACAGGGTTAATGAATATATTTTGATTCGTGAAGGCATTTTAAAAATGGACCCAAGCCAGTCGAATGATGAAAATTTTAATACCGAAGCATATCTTGCCGGACAATATGAAGGTCTTGTTAAAAACGACCTGATTGACCTTAACCCTAGTGGTCAGGGTACACGTAAAGTAAGAATGGAAGATGGTATTCTTTTACCCAAATATCGTCTCCCGACTGAAGCTGAATGGGAATTTGCATCTCTTGGATTAATCGGTAACACTATCTTTGAACGAATAGTAGAAAGAAGATTATACCCGTGGAATGGTCATGTAATGCGTACAGATGCCGATAGGAACCTTGGGGAATTTGTCGCCAACTTTAAAAGAGGAAGAGGTGATAACATGGGAACTGCCGGAAACCTGAATGATGCAGCTGATATTCCTGCACCTGTTTTTTCATTCTGGCCTAATGACTATGGTTTATATAACATGGCTGGAAATGTTTCTGAATGGGTAATGGATGTTTACAGGCCTTTATCTTATGAAGATGTGTCTGACTTTAACCCATACAGAGGTAATGTATTTAAAACTAAAGTAACTGATGATGAAGGTAATATTGCTGAAAAAGACACACTTGGGAAAATTATGTGGAGAAATGTTACCGAGGCTGAAGCTGCTGGCAGAAGGAATTACAGAAAAGCTGATAATATTAACTATATTGACGGTGATTATACTTCAACAATTACAAATGACTGGTTAGGGGGTACTCCTAAAGATTCCTTAAACCCATCAAGTGATATGTATGAATATAATGTTACTTCTATGATTAACGATAAAGCTCGTGTATATAAAGGCGGATCGTGGAATGACAGAGCTTATTACCTTGTAGCCGGTACCAGAAGATTTCTTGATGAAGCGCTTGCAACAGATTACATTGGTTTCAGATGCGCTATGACTCGCGTCGGAAGTCCAATAGGCGGTCGTCAATAATATTAATATAATGTATTTTGCAAACCCCATTTACTTTGAGTAAGTGGGGTTTTAATTTATAATTTTATGAAAGAAAATTTAACGGAATTATATTCTTTATACTTAAACCATCCTGAAATTTGTACTGATACAAGAAAAATTATTCCCGGATCAATTTTTTTTGCATTGAAAGGAGATAATTTCAATGCAAATAAATTAGCTGCAAATGCATTAGAAAAAGGATGCGCTTATGCTGTAATTGATGAAGCAGAATACAAAACAGAGAATAACTCTATTCTTGTAGATAATGTACTTCAAACACTTCAGCAACTTGCAGCATATCACCGAAAACAATTAACAATTCCTGTTATAGGGATTACCGGCACTAATGGAAAAACTACTACAAAAGAATTGATAAGTAAAGTCCTTGGTAAAAAATTCAAACTTTGCTCAACACGGGGAAACTTTAATAATCATGTTGGTGTTCCGCTTACTTTATTATCTATTGGAACAGAAGTGGAAATAGCAGTAGTTGAAATGGGGGCAAATCATCCGGGTGAAATAGGCGAATTATGTAAAATTTCCATGCCTGATTTTGGCATTATCACTAATATAGGGAAATCGCATCTCGAAGGTTTTGGAAATATTGAAGGGGTTATCAATACAAAAAAAGAATTATATAATACTTTACGTAATATGAACGGGAAGGTTTTTGTAAACAGGGATAATAGTTTATTGATGAATCTTTCCAATGGAATGGAAAGAATTACTTATGGTATATTTCCTGATTCAGACTGCACTGGTGAAATTATAGGAAGCGACCCTTTTCTTAAAATTAAATGGTTTTGTAAGTCTTATGGAAAGCATATAGACATTTCAACTAACCTGGTTGGTGTTTTTAATTTTGAAAATGTTCTTGCGGCAGTTTGTATTGGAGATTTCTTCGGAGTAGATCCAGAAGATATTAAAGATGCTTTGGAAAGCTATATACCTTCAAATAACAGATCCCAGATAATCAAAACAAAAAAAAACACACTGATTATGGATGCATACAATGCTAATCCTACCAGTATGGATGTATCTCTAAGAAGTTTCGCACAGATTTCTTGCGAACGCAAATTCGCTATTATTGGCGATATGCTTGAACTTGGTATAGATTCATTAAACGAACATAAAAAAATTCTCGAATTGCTTGAAAGTACTGGTTTTGAAAAAATATTACTTGTCGGGAAGATTTTTACTTCATTGAAAAATTTTCATAAATTTCCTGTATTTACTGATGTCTTAGAAGCAGCAAACCACATTAATGAAATAAAACCGGAAGGATATAATATTTTCATAAAAGGATCAAGGGGAATAAAACTTGAGAAACTTCTGGAATATTTATAATTATATTAAAAGCGAGATAAAACCTTATATTTTTAGTTTTTAGTTTGTTGGTTTTTTAGTTTTAGTTTAAATAGTTCTTTGGTTCGCTAATCTATATTGCAAACTATATAGCCTATATAATTATAACTAGAAACTGAATAACCATAACAATTAACCCTGCCTGACGGCAAGGCAGGCAAAAAACTAATAACTAAATTGAAAATCAAAATACATAAATTTAAGTCAATTAAAGAATAAGTAACTGAAATGAACAAATACAAAGTGATAGGTGTAATGTCGGGCACTTCGTTGGATGGAGTGGATATTGCATTTTGTGAATTTGAAGAAAGCGGAAAAGGATGGCAATATAAGATTGATTTTGCTGAAACAATTTTATATGACGAATACTGGAAAAAAATATTAGGGAATTTAGAAAACTCTTTAGCAATAGATTTTGTAAGTGTTCACAAACAGTACGGTCATTATTTAGGGAAATTAATTGCCGGATTTATTCAAAAAAATAATCTTCTGCCCGATTTTATTGCATCACATGGGCACACAATTTTTCATCAACCTGGTAAAAAAATTACTTGTCAGATAGGCGATGGAGCTGCAATTGCCGCAGAATGTGGAATTCAGGTAATATGTGATTTTCGTTCGCTTGATGTGGCGCTTGGCGGACAAGGAGCTCCTTTGGTGCCAATAGGCGATAAATTTCTTTTCCCCGAGTATGATTTTTGCCTTAACCTTGGAGGATTTGCTAATGTGTCATTTGATAAGAATGGCAATAGACTTGCATTTGATATATGTCCGGTAAATATTATTTTAAACAGAATAGCGCTTGGTGCTGGAAAGCAATATGACCACAATGGAGAAATAGCTTCTGCCGGAATTATTTGTCAGGGTTTGTTAGATGAACTCAACTCTCTTAAATATTATAGCGAAAAATTTCCTAAATCTCTGGGGAAAGAATGGGTGATGAAACATTTTAACCCTATTATTGATAAATGGCATATTTCTTCTGAAGATAAATTATGTACAATTTGTGAACATATTGCTCTTCAAATTGCATCTGCAATCAATCCTTCTGATAATTCAAAAATACTTATAACAGGGGGCGGGGCATATAATTTATTTCTTATTTCCAAGTTAAAAAAATATTGCAAATCAAAATTCGAAATTCCTGATAATTTAATAATTGATTTTAAAGAAGCATTGATCTTCGCTTTTCTTGGCGTTCTTAGAATGAATAACATCAACAATTGTCTCAGTTCAGTTACAGGAGCAACAAAAGACAATGTCGGAGGCGCTGTTTACATTGGCTGAAAACCCTGTTTCTCTTTTTAAATTTGCATTATATTTCCTTACCTATTGTATTCTTTACTGAATAATACCGAACCTGCATCTGTAATACCGATAGCGCATTCAATATAGTATCCATGTAATAAAAAAAGCCTTTGAGTAATATTCAAAAAGTAGTCGAAAAGCTACAAATTTGTATAAAAATATTAAAACTCAAAGACTATGACAAAAATAAAACAAATTTCAGAAAAAAAAGAAAAAATTGATT
>CAINEZ010000162.1 GCA_903847905.1 uncultured Bacteroidota bacterium | reverse complement strand
ATTAATCACATGTCACTCAGAGCCGTTCCGCATTTCAGGAACGTGTCGAAGAGTGGCATACCGGTCAACTTCGACACTATTCTTCTTCAACTATCGTTTCAGTAGAATAGGCTCTGTTTGACCGGCAATTAATAAATCATTCAAGCTTTTTGAGTTGAAGTCATAAAATTATTTTTTAAAAAATTTATATCTCCGTTTTATGATGTAATTCAATAACTGCGGGTATTTTCAATAACATGCGAAACTTGAGTTAATTATTATCTGAAATTACGCAATCTAAAATCAGTATTCTCAATGAGATATTACATAAATAGTCAGGATTACACTCATCTTAACCATTACACCATTTTGGATACCTGGCGCATATTTCAGCTTAGAGAGCAATTTAACAACCTGTTCATCCACACCATAACCCACACCTTTCAAAACTGAAACACCCGTAATCGTGCTATCAGGCATCACGTCGAAATTTAACATCACATTACCTTGAACATTTTTCTCTTTTGCTTCTTCGGAATATGTGATATTGTTAAGGAAATAATTAGAAAAGACATCTTTTCCTGCAGGGAAAAAAGGTTCCTGCTCTGTAACAACTTTATAATTCATAACATTCGGGTATTTGTCAGGTTGATCATTGTACTGACCGATGGCAAGCACAGGGATAATAATGGTTACAAGAAAAGTAAAAATTGTTTTCATAATTTATTTTTCAGTGAGAATAAAATGTTGTTTATTGAATAGTCAATTGTTTTGTTATTACATCCGAATTTGTTATAACTTCAATAATATATATACCCTTAGTAAGATTATTTATATTAATTTTCTTCATACTATTTCCATTTTCAAGATCAAAAATTTCTTTATATACAAGGTTTCCTGTAATATTAAAAATTTGTAACGAAGCATTTTCAGTATAGTTGGATTTAAGGAATAAAATAAAATTTCCTTTACTTGGATTAGGATATGTAAAGAATGAAAATTCATGATTGGCAATTATTTCAGGTATTTCAACATACGTGCCTTCGGCAATAAAGTAATGTGGGTCGGCTTCGCCCATCAAAGCATGATATGCAGTTTTACCGGAAGCATCTTTAGCTTTAATATAATAGTATATAGTATCACCTGCATTTTGTACAGGAATAGTTGCATGGTAATTCAAATAGCTGACATACGACATTGTTAATGAATCCCAAAGTCCGTGATTGATTCTGTATTTAACCATTGGATAATTGGTTGCTAAAGTATGTCCTGCATAAGAAACCACTTTTGCGTTAATATCATAACCGGTTAATGAATTTATCAAACCAAAAAGCGGGTAATGTTCAATATAAAGCATTTCACGGTCGGCAATTTCATGAGTACGGCAATGCAATGCATCAGTGCCAAGCCACGCTTGCGGGCTGCTACCAGAAGCATAATATCCTTTTACTATGTATCCGGGCATAGCTTTTCTGTAACATTTTAATGCAGCAGTGTCATGTGCAGCCGAATACCCGACAACCGGAACAAAAACCCTGTTATTAAAAATAAATGAATTTGAATAAGGTTCCGCATTTGTTTCTGAACTACCGGAAATAAGAGGTCTGAAAACTTTATATGGATATCCGTAAGCGCAATTAGTACTTGCAAAATATGCGGCGGCAGCTTCATATTGGCTATACCGCGCATCTGATGAAGGAACTGAATCAACAAGAATTTTATCAGGCGCCAATAATTTTCCCCAGCAATCAATATGTTCAATATACTGACCCTGTGCATCAGGGCGTATCATATAATTATTGATTCCTAAATAATTTAAAGCTTTTTGCTGTATTTGAGCCTGTGTCAGGCTTGCATTATCTTCGTTTACCAATACAGTAGATATAGCATAATTGTATCCATCGCACATATAGTTACCGCCTGTTGTAGTAAGATCCATTCCGTACATGGTAATTCCTAATAAAGAAGCTTCTAAAGCCGTAACAGCATCATCATAAGGTCTTGGTCTGTTATAAGTAAAATCAACAACTTGTACATGATTGCTACTGTCGGCAATAAACCATCCAGAGTAATCTCTGGTCCACCATGAATTGAGAGGTGAAGTAAGGAAACTACAATTAACAGTATTAACTCCATTACTGTTGAGTAAACTTAATGCAGTGCTTTGGTTTGAACTGGGACAGGCAATTATTACATGTCCCGTATTTGCTAAATCTTTTATTACCGAATACGGCAAACCAAATCCATTTACATAAGCAATCAGAACTGATTCGGCGGGTTCAAATTCGGCAATATTGCGTATTGGGGCAACTGGTGGACTCGTTGTAAGAAAATTTTTACCTAAGTCACCTATATTAAGTTTTTCTCTTTCACTTAATCTGTGAGTCAGTCCATGGTTTGGCAAGCCATTTTCCACCTGGGCATACAGTTGTCCGAAATTTATTATCGTTGCTGCAATAAGTAATAAAAAGGAATTTTTTTTCATGGTAATAGATTTAATGTATGCAAAATAAAATATTTTAACTACAAAAAACGATAGTTTGTAATTAATCTGTTGAGTTTTATTTTTGCTACTGACAGAATTATTACTTTTTATTTTTTAGAATATCTCTGATTTCACCTAATAACTTTTCTTCAGATGTTGGTTCTGGCGGGGCTTCAGGTTTTACTTCTTCTTTCTTTCGTATTGCATTCATAGTTTTAATCATCATAAAAATAGCAAAAGCTACAATCACGAAATCAATTATGCTCTGGATAAAATTGCCATAAGCCAGGGTCGGAGCGCCTGCAGACTTTGCATGTGCAAGCGACCCATAAGAGTTGCCGTCGAGGGCAAAATAAAGATCGGCAAAATTTACATTACCTACTAACTTTCCAAGAGGAGGCATCAACACATCATTTACAAGTGAAGAAACTATTTTTCCAAATGCAGCGCCTATTATTATACCGACTGACATATCCACTACATTTCCTCTTGTAGCGAATTGTTTGAATTCTTTAATAAAGCTCATAGTTGTTTATTTTATTTAAATAATTATTTATTGGTGTTACGCAAATACAAAAAACACATTCATTTTAAGATAAACATTTTGAAAATAAAATTCGTTTTACTTTTAACATCCAGATATTTCGAGATAGACGCTGAAAAGTAACAAAACCTGCCAGCCTGGAAGGCAGGGAAAAGTTAAACTTCCATTTTTAAGTTCGACTTTTCAAAGATAAAACATATTTATGAAAAATCAATAGTTCGGTAATTTTTTAAAATACTACAAATATTATAAAGAGATTGCTTCCCTGCCTGTACTGCCATATCGGCAGGCAGGGCTACGCTCTCAATGTAGAAGAGCATTGTAGTCATTACGAATCAAACGAAGGAGAATTAAGTAATCTAAAAAAATTACCGAAGTATAAATAAATAAAATTTAAGTTATTAGCGATAAATTATTTATAATTTTTTAGAATAAGGATAATAATTTCTTAAAATTATTATTTTTTACCTAAATTTGTTCTCTTCGATTTTTTAGAGTGGACTGAAATTGAAAAAAATGTTAATAAAAGCTATAAAAATATATAAAGAACAAAAACATCACAAAACCTTGAATGGTTTAAGTCCTGTGGTTTTGAAAATCAGTATAGCGATTTATTAACAAATATTATTATTTTTAATAAAAGCAAGAAGAAGAAAAAAAATATTTTTGTTGAATCTTTACTAAAAGAAATTAATGTTTTTCAAGCTTGATCAAAACATAAATTTATAATTACTAATTATGGAACATCACGAAAATAAATTACAGGATAAAGTAGGGCTATATGCTAAAAACAGCAGAAGCAGCGCAGTTAAAGCAATGGGGATATATCCTTACTTCAGACCTATTGAATCAGCGCAAGACACTGAAGTCATTATTAATGGGGAAAAAGTATTAATGTTTGGTTCCAATAGTTATTTGGGTTTAACAAATCATCCATTAATTAAAGAAGCTTCAAAAAAAGCTATAGATAAATATGGTACTGGTTGTGCAGGTTCAAGATTTCTTAACGGAACTCTTGATATACATGTTGAACTTGAAAATAAACTAGCTGAATTTGTTGGGAAAGAAGCTGCAATTGTTTTCAGTACTGGCTTTCAGGTTAATCTTGGTGTTATCTCAGCTTTGGCTGGTCGTTCCGATTATTTAATTTTTGATGAATACAACCACGCTTCTATTATTGACGGAGGACGTTTGTCATTTGCAAAAAATTTTAAATTCAAGCATAATGACATGAGCGATCTTGAACGATTATTACAATCTCTTCCTAAAGATGGTATTAAATTAATTGTAATAGATGGCGTTTTCAGCATGGAAGGCGATATAGCCAATTTACCGGGAATAACAACTTTAGCTGAAAAATATAATGCCAATGTTATGGTTGATGATGCCCATGGCTTAGGTGTTCTCGGCGATCATGGCAGAGGCACTGCCGCTCATTTTGGACTTGAAAATAAAGTAGATTTGATGATGGGTACTTTTAGCAAATCATTGGCTTCTTTAGGCGGCTTTATTGCTTCAGATAATAATACTATTGATTATATTAAACATAATGCCCGTTCACTTATATTTAGCGCAAGTATCACCCCTGCATCTGCCGCAAGTGTTTTAGCTGCTTTGGAAATTTTAAAAAATGAACCTGAAAGAATATCACGATTACGACATTTAACAAAGTATGCTATAGAAAGCATTAAAGCAAAAGGATTTGATATTGGTGCAACCGAAACCCCTATTATACCTATATATATCAGGGATGATGCTAAAACTTTTACGTTTACAAATTTACTGTTTTTAGAAGGAGTGTTCGTAAATCCTGTAGTTTCTCCTGCTGTAAGCGGCGAGGCTTCTTTAATCCGCTTTTCTCTTATGGCTACCCATACAGAAAAACAAATTGATTTTGCTGTTGAAAAAATGTATAAAGTAGCTCAAAAAATAAATGTCCCATTGTTAACTCACCCTGTATAGCTTATATGATTAAGATAGTTGAAGTTCAAACAAAAAAGCATCTTTCAGAATTTATTAAATTTCCCGACAAGCTTTATAAGGGTAATAAATTCAGGGTTCCTCAACTTCATATTTACGAAAAATCATCATTATCTTCAGAAAAGAATCCGGCTTTTGATTTTTGTGAAGCAAAATATTGGCTGGCTTATGAAGATAATAAAATTGTTGGAAGAATTGCAGGTATTATTAATAATAAATCCAATGAAATCTGGAACGAAAAAGCAGTGCGGTTTGGATGGATAGATTTTGTTGATAATCCAGATGTTTCAACGGCATTAATTAATTCAGTTGAAAACTGGGGCAAATCAAAAGGAATGACAACAATGCAAGGACCTCTGGGGTTTACCGATATGGACTTAGAGGGTATGTTAGTAGAAGGCTTTAACGAAATCTCAACACAGACGGTTATTTATAACTATCCCTATTATCCAGTTCACTTGGAAAAAAATGGCTATTCAAAAGAGGTGGATTGGATTCAATTCGAAATAAAAGTTCCTGATAAAATTCCTGATAAGGTTAAACGAATATCTGAACTTGTTCAACAAAAATATAATCTGAAAATTTTAGATTTCAAGAAAGCTAAAGATATTTTGCCTTATGCAAATAAAATGTTCAATACTTATAACGAGGCATTGAGGCATTTATACGGATTTGTCCCACTTACCGAAAAACAAATTAAATATTATATTGACCAATATTTCTCAATGGTAAACCCAAAATATATAAATTTTATTGTAGATAAAAATGATGATGTTGTAGGTTTCGGATTATGTTTCTTGTCGTTATCAAAAGCCTTAATGAAAGCAAAAGGTAAACTTTTCCCATTTGGATTTATCCATATTTTAAAGGATATGAAAAAAAATGATACTGCCGATTTGCTTATACAGGGGGTTACTGATGAATATAAAAGCAAAGGTGTTCCTGCAATGTTCTATGCCCGCATAATGCAGAGATTTATTGATAACGGGGTAAAAACTGTTATTTCAAGTTCAGTTTTAGAAGAAAATAAACATTCTTTCCTGATGTTTACAAATGGTTATGAAGCCCGCCAGCACATGAGAAGAAGGTCTTACACAAAACATTTGGGGATATGAAAAAAATAAATTCGATTTTGCAAGTGAGATATGAAGGTATAGGGTATAAAGGTATAAGGATACATACATATTTCCATACACCCTTATACTTCTATGCCTTTTTATTTTTAGCGGAATTAATTATTTCAAATCCCTATTTAAAATCTTTGTGAAAAAAATTTTAATTACAGGCGCCAGTGGTTTTATTGGAAATTTTCTTATTGAAGAAGGTTTGAAAAGAAACTATGAAGTTTATGCAACAATAAGGCGAAGTAGTAATATTGACCACCTGAAAAATAAAGCAGTTAAGTTTATTGAAATTGATTTTTCAAATAAAAAAAATCTCAATTCCATAATGGCTTCTGCACCTAAATTTAATTACATCATTCACAATGCGGGTATCACAAAATCTCTAAGAAAAAAAAACTTTTTAGAAACCAATTATCAATACACTGAAAATTTTATTGAAGCTATTTCGTTTAGTAATCATTCCCCGTTAAAATTTTTGTATGTCAGCAGCCTTTCCGCTGTGGGTCCGGGGAAAGCAGATTTCTCCACTCCTATTTCAATACCTGATGTTTCCACACCTATCACAAGTTATGGGATAAGCAAATTATATTCGGAGCAATATATTGCTGCACGATCCGATATTTCATATCTTATTGTTCGTCCTACAGCTGTTTATGGACCCGGCGATAAAGATTTCTTTAATCTGGTTAAACTTATTAATAGCCATATTGATTTAATGATTGGTTCGCATAAACAAGCTTTATCGTTCATCTATGTTAAAGACCTGTCAAGGTTGATTTTCGATTTATTGGAATCGTCAATTAACAATAAAACCTATTTCGCTTCCGACGGCAATATTTATAATAAAACTGAAATGAGTGATTTGATTGCTGAAATTTTACGGAAGAAAATTTATAGGGTTCCCGTTCCTTTTATCCTGGTTAAAATAATAGCTGCGATTTCAGAGGCAGTTTCAAAAATAACAAGTAATGCCTCTGTATTGAATACAGAAAAAGTAAAGGAATTTTCAGCTTGTAATTGGAACTGCGATATATCTCCATTAATAAATGATATTAATTTTAAACCTGATTATTCATTAAAGCGGGGATTAACAGAAACAATAGAATGGTATAAACAAAAAGGTTGGATTAAATAAATAATGTATAAATATAGTTTTTAATATTACTTCTATGATAATCCGTTCAGGTATAAGAAATCTTTTTATTTTGGTATTGCTTGTTATGTCTTCATGTTTATATTCTCAGAATAAACTTAAAGATACTTATCCTGTCCCTGTTAAAACAGACAGGCTTTTATTTTATTTACAACGTTCAAAAAATAAAAACACTATTATTTACGAACTTAATACCCTACCCAATGGCACTGTTAATAAAGAAGAACCTGTTCACCCTTATTGGTTAAGGTATGAAGAGGGCTGTAAAAAAACCGAACTTTCATATATTCAGAAAAAGTTAGCTTTTGGTATTGACGCTGTATTAACTGATAAAGAAAAAGGGAATTATATATTAACAATGGTAAGTTATAAGGACAGATCTCTTTTTTTACAAAAACGTTTGATAAATAATATTTATAGATACAGGATATTTATAGTGATTAATGGTAAAATATCTATTTTGCAATGCATATTTGTAAATGCCGTGGATAATTATTTTGGTTATCCCGTTGTTAAAAGTATTGAATTATTTGGCACTGATGTAAAAACAGGCAGTAATGTTTATGAAAAAATTCCCATTTAAAAAGTATTTTATTAAAATCATTTTTTTCATTACATATTTTTAATTTTACACACCACATTTTCTGATAAAAAAACTTTATCAACAGATATTATTTTAAAAATATCTTTATTGCAGTATATCCAAAAAATATTCCGAAAAGGCAGAGTGCAATTCCAAGCCCGTTAATAATTACATTTACAATATTGACATTAATGCGGTGATGAAATTTTACAAGAAAAAAAGTAAAATAATAAAACCAGATGATGCTTCCGACAGACAAGAAAAAAGCATAACACAAACTGATAAACAAAGAAAAATATTTTGGGTACTTTTTTAATTCCTGTTTGTGCATTCCAATGTCGTTTGCATTAGTTGTATCAAATTTAAGATAAGATGGCATTTGTGGCTTTTCCATTGTTTTCCCCTCAATGCAACTAAATTCTTTTACATTCTTATCTATTATGGTATCTAACCCGCCTGTATTAAAACCCAGTGATGACACAAAAGATATTACAATAAAAGAGGATGCAAGCCATCCCAGAAATAAAGTGGGATTGAGAAAATTTAACATGAATCCTGTATAAAAACCGCCTCTTTCTTTCTTTTTTATTTTTTCGTAAAGATGGCTCTTGTCATTATTAAGATGTTCAATATCAATTTTTGTTCTGAAAATTTTATATCCTACAAATAAAAGAAAAACAGCTCCTGCTGAAAGTAAATAAGGAATAAAAGGTTTGTAAAAAGAATATAGTTTTGTTAAACCGAAAACCGCAATAAACACGTAAACAAAATCGGCGAAAGAAGCCCCGATAGTAACAAGGTTACAATATCTCAGCCTGCCTTTAAGCGCATTGGATGTTACCAGGATACTTATGGGACCTGCAACAGGCATGGAAAGAATAAATCCTGCTAACAAACCAACTAATGAAATTGTAATTAAGCTTTCTGTCATAATAAATTGTTCGAATGTTTAATTGTTTAATTGTTCGATTGTTCAATTGTTCTACTATTCGTTTGTTCTCAGTAAGAGTCCTACTGACAATGTTGTTTATTTGTAATGCCTTTAGATAAAGTTTGTAACTACTCAGAAAATTGATTTTATGTATTATTACCACATAGTATCATAGTTACATAGGTTTCACATAGATTAACTTTTTGGTAATGCGATGTAAAATTCATCTAAATATTCCTTTGTTATCTGCATATATAACTATGTTGTGTCCTATGTTTCTATTGTGTCTATGTGGTAAAAAACTTGTAAAATTATTACTTTTATTGTCCTTTATGTTTCTGAATAATTATAAAAGTTTTAAAAATCTATTTTGTGTTGTTTGTTTATATTAATTTCTTTTGGCGCAACTTTAAAAGTAGTTTTTGTAGATACAGGAATATTAATAGTTTCACCTTTCAATAAATTTTCAACGGAAATAATTTGAATTTTCGGATAATAATGCCCGAAAACAGCCTCGTTATAATAACCTTCGTCCTTTGCTATTAATCGCATACTATTTTTTATTTGCTTTTCAAAACAAACAAATATTCCAATATTTCCATTTTTTGAATCAACTGTTTTTATAAAATGATTTAGTTGATTTGGCGTAGCAGCGCCGCTTTTCACTTCTATCATTCCAATTTGTTTTTCGTCCTGAACATCAAAAGTAAAATAACCATCGTAACCCATTTGAGTTCTGTTTTCGTTCAATACGCCGTGCAGCATGACTTCCACGATCCATTCCTCGAATTTTAATCTTCCGCCGCTTGTGTTTTCTGCTAATTCCCTTGCAGAATCAATGTCTTTGGGAAAACCAAAAATCTCAAAAGTGTTTTTTATATCTTTACCAAATGCGTTAATTAACCTGTTAGCCATAAGCTTTACAGCTAAATGCGAAATGTCAACGCCTATCCATTTGCGTTTTAATCGTTCGGCTACAGTAATTGTAGTGCCACAACCACAGAAGAAATCAGCAACTACATCGTCTTCATTTGAAGATGCTTTTATAATTCTTTCGAGAAGTTTTTCAGGTTTTTGAGTAGGGTAACCGATGCATTCTGGTAAAGCATGGAAGACTT
>CAINEZ010000161.1 GCA_903847905.1 uncultured Bacteroidota bacterium | reverse complement strand
TTAAAAAAATATTTTTAGTAACAAATAATGTGCATGCACGTTTTAGCGCAATTTCACGAACATATAAATATTATATTTCTATTAAAAAAAATCCGTTTACTAAAGAGTATTCATGGAACGTTTATGGAAATATTGATGTGAATAAAATGAATGAAGCTGCAAAAACATTGTTTGAATATATTGATTTTACAAGCTTTTCAAAACTTCATACCGATGTAAAAACAAACAACTGCAAAATAATGCAGGCAGAGTGGAAAGAAGAAAGTAACATGCTTGTATTTACAATAAAAGCCGACCGCTTTTTAAGGAATATGGTAAGAGCGATTGTCGGAACGCTTTTAGATGTTGGGAAAGGAAAAATAAGTGTTGAGGAATTCAAAAAAATAATTGAAAATAAAAAACGTTCTGATGCCGGATTTTCGGTACCTGCAAGAGGTTTGTTTTTAGAAAAAATTGAGTATCCCGCTATGTGAACAAACGAATGAAGAACAAACGAACAATTGAACAAGCGAACAGACATTCGATTATTCGAATGTTCAACTGTTCAAATATTCGAATATTTTTTTTAAATTTTCCCTTCTTTTAAAATTGCTATTCTTTATTAAAAAAACTTTTATCCACTCCGCAAACAGGGCAAGTCCAATCGTCGGGCAAGTCATCAAAAGATGTTCCTGCTTTAATACCATGTGTGTCGTCGCCGGTTTCAGGGTCGTAAATGTAACCGCAAACAGAGCATTTATATTTTTCGTTTTTATCTGATGATTTTTTATTTAGTATTTCCATATCCATATATGTTGGTGCATTTTTTGAAGCTTTACCTTTTTTAACATCCCTGTAATAAGCATAAGTTAAGGGTTCCAACGAATCGTTTAAAATTTCCCTGTTAATCACTTTCCCGATAAAAATTAAATGAGTGCCTACATCAAATGTTTGTACAACCTCACATTCGAACCATGCAATAGTATCTTGCAAAAGAATAGGAACTCCTGTTTTGCCTGTTTTGTAATCAAAGCCGGAAAATTTTTCAATATCTTTTCCTGACTTATATCCAAATGTTCCAATGATTTCAGAACTTGTTTCTTTCTGTAAAACAGAAATACTTAAAATTTTACTTTGGCTGATCAAACCGGAAGTGAAATTATTTTTACTGCAAGCAATAGCAATTTGAGCAGGTTTGGCGGTTACCTGGAAAACGACATTGGAAATAAAACCGCTCATTTTATTCTCCCACTTAGAACTTACAACATATAAACCGTAAGTTATTTTGAAAAAAGGTTCTGTATTCATTTTAATTTAGAACAAGTTTTATTGATTACTAATTAGAAATGCACAGGTTTGGTTTTATTGTTTCTTTGAAATAATTTTTTTCCCGTCCCAATACAATACTTCCTTTGTGTATTCCCAGTTGCAAGGATTTCCTTTAGCATCATCGCACAAAGAAACATCAGCGCATTTAGTATTTATGATAATAGTATTTGTTTGTCCTCCTTTATCGTTTGGGGAAATTATATTGCTGTAACAAACATATCCTCCTTCACCTTCAGCAAGAGCAACGGAGAAAAGTGAATCAAGATTATTATTGGCAAATAGTTGATATTCCATACCATTTCCGGCTGTTTCACCGCTAAAGCTATATTTTATCTGAATTACATTCAATTCGGGACTAAATTGAGCTAACTTTTTAAATATAATTGAATCGCATGAATAATAATAATTTGATGGTCTTTTATGCTCAATTATCAGTTGGCCGTTTCTGGCAATCCTGAATTCGAGCCTGGAATTGCTCGGTATATAGTTATCCTCATACAAGCTTTTAGTAAGATTCATAACCATGAAGGTTTCAACAGAACCATCTTTATCAATATCATTTTCGTAATAATAATCAGCAATAAGAGTTCCCCAGATAAATCCTTCAACATCGTTGTATTTAACCTTATACCAATAGTCATTTATATCTCCGACTTTTGTTAAAAGAGATGCTTTGTCAATAATCTCGATCTTTGATGCAATTGGAAGCACGTCAAGAATATTTCCCTGTGATGAAGGAATGGAGAGTAATAAAACATCAACGCCAAAAACAACTGCTGGACCTTTGCTAAGCTCGCGTTGTCGGGCAAAAGAGCAGTTAATTTGAATAAAAAAAACAAACAGAAAAAGAAAAATAAATCGTTTCATTTTGAAAGAATTGAGTTGTAAATGTAATAAAATTTACTAAAAATCTTTTTTGTAAATAAAAAATCTGTTCATTATTTATTTCCTTAATTTTGTCAAATAAAATGAATATTTTATATGAAAAACTTATGAAAACTATAAATTATTTTTCGGTATTTTTTTCAGCAATAGTTGTGGCGGGGATTATAATGTTTTTACCTTCCTGCTCATCCACTTCGGGTGTTTCCATGGAAGTGCTTGTGCCGGCGCATATAACATTACCTCAAACAATTAATAAAGTAGCAGTTGTAAACCGCTCTCTTCCTGCAAAAGGCGAAGGGTTTGTAAATTTTCTTGAAGGTTTTATTTCCGGCGAATCTATCCGTGGCGACAGGGATGGTTCTAATAATTGTATCAAAGGTTTGGTTGATAAGTTAAATAATTCTCCCCGCATTGGCGCTGTGCTGGTAAATTATCCCCAGCTGAAAGGAACAGGTACCAGAGAATGGCCTATACCGCTTGACTGGACTAAGGTTGATTCAATTTGCACAATGTATAAATCGGATGCACTAGTAGTGCTTGAAACTTTCGACTCAGATATACTTTTTAAATCAGGAAAAAATCTAATCAAACAAACCATTAATAATAAGGATACCCTGATTACCGAATTCTTCTCCGATTTAAAAATCAATGTTAATGCCGGATGGCGCGTTTATGATAAGGTTAACAGGAAAATTTTAGATGAGGATAATTTTATAGATGAAAAAGACTGGCAAACCAAAGGCGCCACTGCTAATGAATCATTAGGAAAATTACCTGATAAACGTGATGCTGTTAACAGAGCCGGCATATTTGCCGGTGATCAGTTCGGTATGCGTATTTCTCCTACATGGGCGAATGTTTACCGTAGTTATTATGTTAGAGTGAAAAAAGAAAATGGGTTTAAAAATGCCAAAAAGTTTGTGAAACAGAAAAACTGGGAACAGGCAGTAATTATCTGGACAAACCTGTCAAAATCGGCTGATACTAAAATAGCGGGGCGCGCTTATTATAACCTTGCGCTTGCTGCCGAAATGGAAGGCGATCTTGACAAAGCTCTCAACTTTGCTAAAAAATCAAATGATACTTATAACTCAAGCTCCTCCAGGTCATATATAAATGTTATCAATACACGCATTATGGATCAGGATAAACTTAAAGAACAAATGGGGAAATAATTAGAATTTGGGTTTCGAAATTTAAACTGCGGAATATGAATAGGCGATTGGGGGAATGGAAGACCGGGAGAGCGGGGGAAGAGATAAGTTGTTCAAAGTTTACGTAATATATCTTAGTGGTAAAAAATAAAAAGAATTATTTGAAATTTATGAATAACGAAATTGCACTTCAGAAAATAGAATCAGAGCTTCCCGCGCTTTCTGTAGAAGAACTGATTTTTCTTAACAGGATAGTGGTTGAAAGAATTAAATATCTTCAAAAAACACGTTTTCTTGGCGCAATGACAAAATTTAAAATCGGCGAAATGGTTTGCTTTTATTCGCACGACGGAAATTTAATATCCGGGAAAATAATAAAATTCAATATTAAGACCATTACGCTAATAACCGACGACAACCAGCAATGGAATGTTTCGCCACAGTTTTTGATGAGGAAAATTTAATACTCAAATAATTATTAAAAATCATCTTAATTTTACAAAATATTTTTTAATGCCTTTTTCAAAATAACATTTTTTCTGCTTTTATCTTCTGCATAACCTAAAGAAGAGAGGTTAAAAACAAAACTTTAATTCGCCAATTAATAATAAATTTTATAAATAAAATCAACTTTATGATAAACTTATATGACAACGAATCCGGAGCAAAGCTAGGAACACTTACAGAAGAACAATTACAGTTTCTTAAAGACCAGTTTGAAGAAGAATCATTTGATGATCAGGATTATTATATCAATGAAGACGAATTGGAAAACTTTCAGGAAGCCGGCGCTGACGAAGCTTTGTTAACCTTGCTTCGCAATGCAATGAATGGCCGTTCTGAAATGGAAATTCGCTGGGCAAAAGAGTAAGCTGACTTGGGGGATTTTAGTTTGCCTGAC
>CAINEZ010000160.1 GCA_903847905.1 uncultured Bacteroidota bacterium | reverse complement strand
GTGAAAGATAAGGGCGCCGGCGAAATAACATTTCCAATAAATGATATACCTTGCGGAATATATTTTGTAAAGATGGAAATTGGAGGTTATTGTTTTACAAAAAAAATAATTGTTAGCAGGTAACTTACAATGCTTGCCTTACCTCCGAAAAATAATTCCATGTTTGTTCATCAGGCAAAGGGGCAACTATAAAAATCTTTTCTTTCTTTACGGGATGAATAAATTCCACGCTTCTTGCATGAAGGCAGATGCCTGCGTCCGGGTTCGATCGCGGGAAACCATATTTTAAATCACCTTTTATGGGACATCCTATTTCAGCAAGCTGCGCCCTTATTTGATGATGACGACCTGTAAACAACTCTATTTCCAAAAGATAAAAATTATCCGATCTCCCAATAATCTTATATTCTAACTCTGCTTTTGATGCGCCTTTTACATCAGGTTTTACAGAATATGATTTGTTTTGCTTCTCGTTCTTTAAAAGGAAATGAACCAAATGGTCTGTATCTTTTGGAGGTTTATTTTTTACAACAGCCCAATATTTTTTTTGAATTTGCCTGTCGTGAATCAATTTATTCATACGCGATAATGCCTTGTCGGTCTTTGCAAAGATCACGCATCCGCTTACCGGTCTGTCCACCCTGTGTACCACGCCAATAAACACATTCCCGGGTTTGTTAAATTTTATTTTAAGGTATTCTTTTATTATTTCGCTCATGGGGGCGTCGCCAGTTTTATCTCCCTGAACTATCTCAGAAGGCCTTTTATTGATTATGATCAGGTGATTGTCTTCGTATAAAACACGATTGGCAATATCTTCAAAGGTGTCAGTTATTGTTTTGTTCATCAAATTGCTTAATTTTTTGTAAGGTATATAGGCATAAAGGTATAGGGTATAAAAACCCCCACTTATGCCTTATCCCTTGTCAACTTATGCCTTTTTTATTCCTTATGCCTTGTGCCTTATTACTTATGCCTTATTATTATCAATACTGTTCTTTCTTATTAGGAAAATCAAGGGATTTCACATCTTTAATATATGATTCTACAGAACCTTTTATTTCTTCATAAAGATTATGATATCTTCGTAAATATCGCGGAGAAAATTCTTGTGTAATACCAAGCATATCATGTAATACAAGCACCTGTCCGTCAACTCCGTTCCCTGCGCCTATACCTATTGTAGGCATTTTTACTTCTTTTGTTACCTGTGTTGCAAGTTTTGCAGGGATTTTTTCAAGAACCAAAGCAAAAGTTCCTGATTTGTCGAGCAGATGCGCGTCTTCTACAAGACGTTGCGCTTCATCTTTCTCGGTAGCCCTAACAACATAAGTACCGAATTTATTAATAGCCTGTGGCGTAAGTCCTAAATGACCCATAACAGGTATTCCGGCTGATAATATTCTGTCTATTGATTCGATGACTTCTTTACCGCCCTCAAGTTTAACAGCATCAGCGCCGGATTCTTTCATAATGCGAATTGCTGAATTCAAAGCTTCTTTTGAATTTCCCTGGTATGTGCCGAAGGGAAGGTCAACAATTACTAAAGCTCTGGAAATAGCTCGAGCTACCGAAGATGCATGATAAATCATTTCATTGAGAGTAATAGGTAGGGTTGTTTTATGCCCCGCCATTACGTTGGAAGCAGAATCCCCAACTAAAATAACATCAATTTTTGCGCTGTCAAGTATTCGGGCAGTAGAGTAATCATAAGCTGTAAGCATGGCGATCTTTTCGCCCTGCAGTTTCATTTCTTTTAGAACATGTGTGGTAACTTTGTTCACTACGCGAAGAGTTGTCATATTTATAGGCATTTATATAATTCATTATGCTTTAGATATACAAATCTACAAAAGTATTTTTATTACTTAAATTATATTTTGATATGACAGCATAAAATTGATTATTTCTATGCAAAAATCTGTATATTTGTTTTTCAAACAATATGTTATAAGAAAGTTTTTCTTAAAAATGATAGTCTTATTTTATTATAATTCTAATCCTTTCTGTTATGAAAAAAATAATCCTTTTTATACTGATTTTTAAAATTTCTCTCTTATTCTCGCAGGTTGATACTTGCCATATTGATAGTAATGTCAGGAACTTGTATTATAATGATGCAATTTATCTTACATACGATCTTGTGCAGGATACAGCTTATCCTTATCATGACAGTATTCATTTACCCCAGACACAAGCAAATAAAATTTTAAAAGATATGGGCATGGTATATTACTTAAGTGGACCAGAAAGGGACACAGTAATATCGTTATATCATATTCATTACAATCACTGTCCTATTTATAAACGGAATGAAATTATTATTATGCCTGATACAAATTATTTGTGGGTAAAACAATTTATATATGACAGTATTATTTCAGGCAACTTAATCTTTGATAGTTTGATTGCCGGTAATGACTTTAAGCTTGGAGACTACTCTCAGTATTATAATTATATTGATGTTTATACAGACAGCACATATAATCTTACATCAATTATCGAAAAGTTAAATACAATTCCTGGTGTAATATATGCCATGGAAGGAGCTCCTTTAGCTGGTGATGGTGACTATATTAAATATAATTCAACGTCAACTTATGAAGAATTAATTTATAGCCATGGATGGGGTGATTGTCCGTCCGGGTGTACTTCCCGATGTTTCTGGGTGTTCCATGTTTTTTCTGATTGTTCAAGTTCTTTTATTTACAGGTATGGTGATAACCTATTAAACACAGATATTTACTATAACAAAGGAAAACAAGAAATAAATATATACCCTAATCCAACTAATAATAATATTACTTTAGAATTACTAAAACAGTTGCAATCGAAAGAAAGCACTATTTCCATTTATAATATTCAGGGACAATTGCTATCCCGTATAACAACACAGCAAGCAATAACAGATATTAATGTTTCAAACCTTTCCAAAGGGGTTTATTTTTTAAAAATTGAAATAGCAAATGAAGTAATGTTTAAGAAATTTGCTAAAGAATAGATAAGCATTCTGTATTTTCAAAAAAATCAGAATAAAATAGTAATTTCATTTACGGTAATTTATTACTTTTGCTTCAGATGCCTAAAATTCATTATTACATCAAATGAAAAAAATATTTTTTGTCGCTTTTATTTTTATAATTTCTCTTTTCGCCTGTAAAACCGATTTTGAGATCAACGCTAAATGGAAAGACATCATGATAGTGTATGGTCTGCTGAATCAGAATGACACCACCCACTATATTAAGATCGGCAAAGCTTTTCTTGGCGAGGGAAATGCCCTTGCTATGGCACAGAACCCCGATTCTTCAAGCTATGGCAACAACCTTGAAGTTTGGGTTGAAGAATGGAAAAATGGCTCGCAAAGCAAAGTCTGGTATCTTGATACAACCACCATATACAACAAGGAACCCGGTGTTTTTTATAACACAAAGCAAGTTCTTTACAGGTTTCTGGCTGATAACCTTGACGAAAATGCAGAATACAAACTTTTTATAAAAAATAAATTAACAGGCAAAATTGTTTCCTCTGTTACCCCTCTCGTTCACACTTTCTCCATTGAAAAGCCCTCATCAATACAAACGGCAGTTTTTCATGCAACAAATCCTGTTATTGTAAAGTGGTATTCTTCATTAAATGGTAAACGCTACCAGGTGGTAATCCGTTTTAACTACTGGGAAAAAAATCTTGATAACGGCGACAGCACAAAAAGGTATGTAGATTGGGATCTTGGTTCTTATAAATCGGGAACTACAGAAGGCAATGAAATAATGACCACTACTTATTATGGCAATTCATTTTTCCAATATTTGCGTGATAAAATTAACAGTTCATCAAATGTACCCGTAAATGTTTTAAGACGACTTGCTGTTCCGAATGTGGAATTCATTTTCTCTGTGGCAGCAGATGATTTCAACACCTATATGGAAGTTAATGCCCCGTCAACAAGCATTGTTCAGGAAAAACCCGAATATACTAATATCAGTAATGGAATCGGTATTTTTTCTTCCCGCTTTAGCATCGACAGACGATTGGCTATGTCACCTTATTCTATAGATTCTTTATTAATAGGAGTTTATACGAAAGACCTTCATTTCCTCCAATAATCTTCTCAAAGAACATCGCGTAACTATAAATGGCTGTCTTTTTGTCACCGTACTTGTCATAAATATTTTTATTTATAGCCCTGATTATGTCATATTTTCTTAAAAAATACAATTCCGACAGATGGCATAATCATTGACAAAAGAGGGATGAATTTTTATATTAAAATGAATTATAATTAAATTATAAAAAAATGGGCAAAATTATCGGAATCGATCTCGGAACCACTAATTCATGTGTGGCAGTAATGGAAGGAAGCGAACCTATTGTAATTCCTAACAGCGAGGGAAGAAGAACAACTCCTTCGATAGTGGCTTTCGTGGAAAACAACGAAAGAAAAGTTGGAGACCCTGCCAAACGTCAGGCAATTACAAATCCTAAAAAAACGGTTTTTTCCATTAAGCGTTTTATGGGAGAAACTTTTGACAGAACAACTAAAGAGTCGCAGCGTGTTTCATATAATGTGGTTCGCGGCGATAACAACACACCACGTGTAAAAATTGATGAAAGGCTATATACGCCACAGGAAATTTCGGCAAT
>CAINEZ010000159.1 GCA_903847905.1 uncultured Bacteroidota bacterium | reverse complement strand
AACTTAAAACAATTAAAGATGCTTATATTCTTATACAAGAAGGTATAATCTCCTCTTTTGGTTCAATGAAAAATATAAAAAGCATCGGAAGGATTACAGCAAAAAAAATTGATGCTTCAGGGCGTATGGTATTTCCGAGTTTCTGCGATTCTCATACTCACCTGGTATTTTCGGGCAGCAGAGAAATAGAATATGTTGATAAAATAAAAGGGCTTTCGTATGAGGAAATAGCCAAACGCGGCGGCGGTATTTTAAATTCGGCAAAAAGGCTGCATGATGCTACAGAAGATGAATTGACTGCTCAAGCATTACAAAGGCTTGAAGAAATAAAATGTTTCGGAACAGGCGCCGTTGAAATTAAAAGCGGATACGGATTGAATACAGAAGACGAAATGAAAATGCTAAGGGTAATAAAACGTTTAAAGAAAATATCCCCTCTTACTATCAAAGCTACATTTCTTGGCGCACATGCCGTACCTATCAAATATAAAGGGAAACAAAAAGAATATGTTGATATAATCATAAATGAAATGATTCCTTCTGTTGCTTATGAAGAATTGGCTGATTACATTGATGTCTTTTGTGATAAAGGTTTTTTCTCAATTGAAGATACTGAAAGAATATTAATGGCAGGCATGAAATACGGGCTGCGGCCTAAGATACATGCTAACGAACTTGATTACTCCGGTGGAGTGCAGGTTGGAGTAAAGTACAATGCTCTTTCAGTAGATCATCTTGAATATGTCGGGAAAGCAGAGATAGAAGCTCTTCTGAAATCAGAAACTATGCCTACAATTTTGCCGGGAGCTGCTTTTTTTCTGGGAATGCCACTTTCGCCAGTAAGAAGAATGATAGAAGCAGGACTGCCCGTTGCACTGGCAAGCGATTTTAACCCAGGTTCTTCTCCTTCCGGAAATATGCAATTTATATTATCTCTCGCTTGTATCAGATACCGCATGTTGCCAGAGGAAGCCATAAATGCAATTACTCTTAACTCTGCTTATGCAATGGATTTGAGCGATGAACTCGGCAGTATCGCTGTTGGTAAAAAAGCAAATCTTTTTATTACAAAGCCCATCCCTTCTTATGAATATATGCCGTATGCTTTCGGAAGTAATAAAGTGGAAACAGTAATACTGAACGGGATTGTACAAAAAAATTCCATCTGAGATTTAACATGGAAAATAATCTATATCAAATGTATTTTGTATTCAATGATTGGAATTTTTACTCAATGGAGTTTGAGTAAATTTATGGATTAAAAATCTAAAGGAAATATATTGATACAATTTAATATTCATCTATGTTGAAATAATCCCAATCTTCCATGTAATCATCATCAAGGTCATTATTATAAAAATCATAATCTTCGTCATCAATATAAGTACCGGCATTAGAAAAGAAAGCATAAGTCTTTTTGTTGTTAAGCTCGAATTTAACGGCATACATATAATTGTTAACTTTATACCATTCATCAGCTAACACTTCGGGATGTTTTTGCTTAAAAGCTTCTTTTATAACAGGAGGAACCAACTCGTAATTTACCTGTGATGATTCCTTAACTTTTCTGTGAAATAAGCCAATATCAGCACAGGATGAAAGGAGCATAATAGCTGAAAGTAAAAAAAATATTTTTTTCATGATACAGGAAATTGTGAACTTTTATTTTGAATTGATTTCAAAACTAAAGATTTTTTTTGATAAATATGTTAGACTCCAATAAAATTTCACGCATTTATTTTATCTTCTTCCTTTTATTTTTTTCTACTTTTGCAATATAATTAAAGGAATTATTCTGAATTTTTCAATCTCTTAATAGTAAACATTAGTATTTTAACATTTACTTGAAATGAAGCAAATCATTGAATGTGTTCCCAACTTTAGTGAAGGGAACGATATGAGTATAATAAAACAGATAACTGATCAGATTGAATCTGTAGAAGGCGCAAAACTGCTTGATGTTGATCCGGGTAAAGCTACCAACAGAACTGTTGTAACATTGATTGGCGAGCCTGAACCAGTATTAGAAGCCGCTTTCAGAGCAATAAAAAAAGCATCTGAAATAATTGATATGCGTAAACACAAAGGTGAGCACCCGCGCTTTGGAGCCACCGATGTTTGTCCTCTTGTTCCAATATCAAATATTTCGATGGATGAAACAGTTGTATTTGCCCGCAAACTTGCAGAACGCGTAGGGAAAGAACTTAAGATTCCAATTTACTGTTATGAAAATGCTGCTTTCACAGCTGAAAGAAGAAACCTTGCAAACTGCCGTGCCGGCGAATATGAAGGCTTGCAAAAAAAACTTGCAGATCCAAAATGGAAGCCTGATTTCGGTCCTGTTGAATTCAATGCAACTGCCGGTGCTACAGCCGTCGGTGCGCGAGATTTTCTAGTTGCATATAATGTAAACCTTAATACTACTTCTGTAAGAAGAGCAAATGCTGTAGCTTATGATATCCGTGAAAAAGGCCGTCCCAAGCGCGAAGGTAATTCAGTTACAGGAAAGATCGTAAAAGATAAAGAAGGAAACCCGGTAATGATACATGGCTCTCTTAAAGAATGTAAAGCTATTGGATGGTTCATTGAAGAATATGGCATTGCCCAGATATCAATTAACCTTACAAATATCAGTGTTACTCCTGTTCATGTTGCTTTTGAAGAAGCAAGCAAAAAAGCTATGGAAAGAGGTTTGCGAGTTACCGGTTCGGAACTTGTTGGACTTATCCCTAAGAAAGCCATGATTGACGCAGGAAAATATTTTCTTCGCAAACAAAAGCGATCAGTAGGTATTTCAGAAGAAGAGATTATTAAAATTGCAATAAAATCATTAGGGCTCGATGATTTGAAACCTTTTAATCCAAGAGAAAAGATCATTGAATATTTGCTGGAAGATAATACAAAAAAAAGCCTTATCAATATTACCTGTAAAGGCTTTGCAAACGATACTGCATCCGAATCGCCTGCTCCTGGCGGAGGTTCTGTTTCTGCATATATTGGCGCTTTAGGCGTTTCGCTCGGAACAATGGTGGCAAACCTCTCTTCTCATAAACCCGGCTGGGATGACCGCTGGGAAGAATTTTCAATATGGGCAGAAAAAGGTCAGGCATTGAAAGACGAACTTCTATACCTTGTTGATGAAGATACTGTTTCCTTTAATAAAATAATGGATGCTTTCGGATTACCTAAAAACAGTGATGCAGAAAAAACTACAAGAAAAAAAGCTATACAAAATGCTACAAAATATGCAACTGAAATTCCTTTCAGAACTATGACCAAGGCATTTGAATCGCTTGAAATAATTAAAGCTATGGTTGAAATCGGCAACCCGAATTCCATTACCGACGCAGGTGTTGGCGCATTATGCGCACGTTCAGCTGTAATGGGCGCTTTTCTTAATGTTAAGATAAACGCATCAGGACTTGAAGATAAAAAATTCGTGAACGACATTCTTGCAAAAGGAAAAGTAATTGAAGAAAAAACACAGGCAATCGAAAAGGAAATTCTCGAGATGATAAACAAAAAAATAAATAAATAACTCAGAATTTTCTTATGAAAACATTATACTGCAAGATATATGTGTGTAGTATTTTTAAATTAGGGAAATGCTAATAAAAAAAAGTAAAATATTATACAATCCATTATTCGTTGCAGGGATACTGATCTTTATTACCATAATAATTACCGGAGATAATCTGCTTCTTAAACCAAAAACATTTGAAACTGGAGGAATATTATATACTCACTATAACAATTATTTAATTTTTAAGCAATCGTTCTTTCATTTAATAGAGAACAAGGACTTATATCAATTATACCCAACTGAGCACTGGGATTACTACAAATACAGTCCCGCATTTTCAATACTAATAGCACCTTTAGCATATTTACCTGATGCATTAGGACTTTTCATCTGGAATTTATTAAATGTTTTAATAATATTTTTAGCTCTTTGGAAACTTCCGCTTCAATCAGTCAAAACACGTTTATTTATGCTTGGGTTTATTATTATTGAATTGATAACATCTATCCAAAACTCTCAAAGCAACGGATTAATAGTAGGGCTTATAATATTTGCATTCATTTTTTTAGAAAAGAAACAAACTGCGTTAGCTTCATTATTTATTGTCTTGACAATATTTATCAAACTTTTTGGTTTGGTTGCTTTAGCACTTTTTATTTTCTATCCAGATAAACGGAAAGCGATTATTTACACGATTAGCTGGACTTTAATATTGGTAATTCTACCATTAATTGTCATTTCAATATCACAATTATCTTTTCTTTATCAAAGCTGGTTTTATCTACTTCAAAATGATCATAGTGTATCTTTGGGATTATCTGTTGCAGGATGGCTTCATAGTTGGTTTGGTGTTGAATGTAAAAATGAAATTTTATTGTTTGGAGTCATATTATTCTGTCTTCCATTTCTGAAATACAAATTTTTCAATGACTTAAAATTCAAATTATTTTTTCTTTCCTCTATCCTGATTTGGATTGTCATTTTTAATCATAAAGCTGAATCGCCTTCATTTATCATTGCTATTTCCGGAATTATTATCTGGTTTTTTTCTCAAAAAATAAAAATCGCAAATATAGTTCTATTAGTAATTGCATTTATATTTACAGTTTTATCTTCAACGGATATTTTTCCTAAAAGTATTAGAGTGAATTATATAATACCGTATGCCCTGAAAGCATTACCATGCATACTGATTTGGATAAAAATAATTTTTGATTTAATTTTTTATAAGCCTGAAAATAACATAATAAACAGCACTTCTACTAACAGTACCTTGCTATAAGAGGCGCAAAAATAGTTAAAGAAATATTCGACAAAAAAAAAAATAAACTTAATGTAGCTTGTAAGAAGAGTGTTCCTAAACCTCGTCTTAGGCTAATTGCAAAATGTTATCTTTGCATCTTCATGAAAAAAATAATTTTTCTCACTTTAAAACTTTTGCTTTTCTGGCTAATCTTTTTTTCTATACAGCATACATTCTTTTTGCTTTATAACAGGATAGAATTAAAGGGTGTCAGTTTCGGAGAAATTTTTCTATCCTATTATTATGCTTTAGTAATGGATATTTCTGCATCCTGCTACCTGATGAGTTTACCTGCAATATTGCTTACTTGTGCACTTTTTATAAAAAAGAATAATTCTATTATCAAGGTCATACATATCATTAATATAATTCTGATTATTGTATGTATTTTAATTGGCATCTCCGATACTGGGCTGTATTCTATTTGGGGAACTAAGATAAACAGCAAAGCATTATCTTATCTTGCTTATCCAAAGGAAGCGATTAAATCATTTGCTGCCGTGCCTTACTGGCAATTCATCGGCATCATAATTTTAGAATGTATTTTTTTTATTTTTATTT
>CAINEZ010000158.1 GCA_903847905.1 uncultured Bacteroidota bacterium | reverse complement strand
GTTTCTTATTGAGAGTTTGAAAACCCAAATTTCACCTTTTGGGTGATATAAAAGACATCCTAAAGCTCTGTTTTATCAACATCTTTAGGTGTCTTTATTAACTTGTTTGCGACTTTTGGGATAACAATAAGTTTATCCTTTTCGCAGGCAGGCGTATCTATAAACACTAACGAAGCCGTTGCCGCTGATTGCGCCATATTGGATATTAGCAGCGCTACACAAGGAGTTTTAATTCCCCGTGTAACGCTTACAAGCATAGGCAGCTTTAGCCCCATAGCAGGCACTGGAGTAACCAGCCTTTTAGTTTATAACGATGGTACACAACTGTCTCCTGCAGGATTTTACTATTGGAATGTAAACCAATGGACACTAATAGGGGCAACAGGTCCGCAAGGGCAACAGGGTGCGGCGGGCGTTGCGGGAACAAACGGTTCGAATGGAGCCACAGGGGCAACAGGCGCTACCGGAGCAGTTGGCGCGGCAGGTGCAATCGGAGCAACTGGCATACTTGGCGTAGGCGCTGCAACAGGTAACACTACATATTGGGATGGCTTTTCGTGGGTTTTAAATTCTTCTAATATTTATAATGCCGGCGGCAATGTTGGTATTGGAACGACACTACCGGGATCAAAGTTGGATGTAGCAGGAGATGTAAAGGTTAGTGGTCAGTATAACTCACAAGTGAAGGCTACGAGCACACTTACTGCTGGATGGTATAGAATTGCTGAAACAAAGGCAGCATCCAATCCAGTTGGAGATGCCGACTTTGTCTTATCTGAAAGACATAGTAGCGTAAGATTTAGGGTTGCGGTTGCTTTCAATACTGCCTCTGGTATTCGTTTTACCAACCTAGGAACTGCTAATTTCGGCGGCTATGATCTATTTCAAAAAGTCAGGGTTCTTACAGGTACCACTTATCAACCGACGTATCTTGAGATTTATCTTGGTCAAGACGATGCTATGAGGTATTTCATCTTCGATGATGGACACATATACGATGGTTGGGGTCTTATAGATGTTCAGGCTGGAGAGATACCTTCGGGATATACAGCGACAGAATTTAACATTTCACAGAAGTTGTTTGTTCTCGGTGATAATGCACAGAGAGTAACCGTGAACCAAGGCGGCAATGTCGGCATTGGAACATCGGGGCCTGGTGGCGTATTTAATGTTGAAGGAGCTTTTGGATTACCGCCTACATCAGGAACAGCCATAACTTATAACATCGCCCGTATCAGTAATACTACTGGACATCAGACAGGAGGCGTATTAGATTTTGGTCAGAATGGTGTATCAGGCGGTTGGTTACAAAGCAGATCAGGCGGAGATTATTCTGTAAACTATCCGTTATTGTTAAACCCAAACGGTGGCAATATAGGTATTGGAACAACAAGCCCGCAAGCTACATTAGATGTGTCGGGAAAGATAAAGGGAGATTTGTTTCAAACTTTTGAAATTCCGTTTTCTATAGCAACTTCAGCCACTGAATATGTTGAACTCTCATGTTCAGCAGTTGCTCAGGAAAATGGTGTAAGTCTCTCGGCTCCTTATAATGTAACGCTGGATATCCACAGTACATATCTCGTTTCGGTAAATGGTTGTGGTGGGTGTCAAACTATTATTGGTTGTGGCATACTTCAAACAACAAATATAAACACTGGCGCTGAATTTATTCAATTGCAAAATAAAAGTTATAAATACTGCGGGACTGCAACATGTTCTATCTCATTTGCAACTGATGGCGGTGCAGCATATACAACTCCTACTGGTAGATTTCGAATTACGATAACAGCATCAGAATATAGCGGCATAAATTCTATTATTAGGTTTATAAAAATAGGAGATCTATAGTTACTCAAAAAAAATGAGAAAAATTCAGGCGGTAATGTAAGCATTGGTGTAACAAGTCCCACTAGTAAATTACAAGTTGTTGGGCTTCCTGAGTATGCAGATAACGTAGCGGCTTTAGCCGCGGGGCATACAGTAGTGTCCTTTTATAGGAATAGCGATTTTCTGAAGGTAGTTCATTAAAACTATTAAAGAAAACAAAAGTGTATAAATTTTTAAAAAACATGAAACAGTTATCAATATTTCTGATAGCAAATATTCTAACAATAAGTTTAGCTTTTTCGCAGGCAGGCGTATCTATAAACACTAACGAAGCCGTTGCCGCTGACTGTGCCATATTAGATATAGCCAGCACTTCGCAGGGCATTTTGATTCCACGTGTAACGCTTACAGGCATAAGCAGTTTTAGCCCTATTTCAGGCACTGGCGTTACCAGCCTTTTAGTGTATAACACAGGCGCAACAGTTAATCCTGCGGGGTTTTACTATTGGGATGGCGATAAGTGGGCGCTAATTGGGGCAAATGGACCAACAGGAGCGACCGGACTACAAGGTGCACAAGGCACAGCAGGTGTTGCAGGCGTTACCGGAGCAACAGGCGCAACCGGAAGTAATGGAACGAATGGAAGCGCAGGCGCAACAGGGGCTACAGGTTTTCTTGGCGCAGGAGCCGCAACAGGTAACACTACATATTGGAATGGTTCTTCGTGGGTTTTGAGTTCTTCTAATATTTATAATGCTGGTGGCAATGTGGGTATAGGAACAACAAACCCAGGCGCTCTACTCCACATTTTAAAACCCGGAGGACAAGCCTCTTTTGATATAGAAGATAACGCTACAGGCGGAACGCCAACGAATTCCCGTTGGAGACTATTTGCTGACAAAGTAGGCGGCGGCGGCGGAAACCTCACTTTCGGGTTTTACGATGTAACCAACAATGCAGTAAGGATGGGTATTGATAACACCGGCAATGTAGGTATTGGAACGGTGGGTCCTCAAGCCAAACTAGATGTCAATGCAATTTGGACCCCGGATGCAAGCAGATATAATATTCTTAACTCTATGATCATTAATGATGGAACTCTTTCAGCGCCGGTAAACCATATGGGAATATATAATAGAGTTTATAATAATTTAACTTATAGTAATGTTACCAACACAAATGCTGTATATGGAGCGCAAAATTTGATACAGAATTCTCAAGCAGTAGATGGCGCTGGTAACATAACTGCTGCTTATGGAGCTTTTAATTACATTTTAAACTGTGCGGCAGGCGCTAACAGCACTATCGTAACAGCTATTGGAACCTTAAATCAAATTCAGCAATACAGAAGCGGAACAATTAATACGGCTTTTGGAACTTATACAGCTTTAGCGCAAAACGCAGGTACAATAACTAATGCTTATGGTGAATATATAACCTTCAGCGGAACTATTGGAACAAAGTATGGAATATATGTTACAGGAGAAGACAAGAATTACTTTTCAGGCAATGTAGGTATCGGAACAGCGAGCCCTCAAAAACAACTCGACATTCAGCAAGCTGGAGGAACTTCCCTTGTGTACCCTGCGCGACTTGTAAATACGAATAACAGCATCAACACGGGTTATGGAACAATGCTTCAATTTAAGAACAGTACTGATGGCGAATCCTACAAATGGGCTGGCATCGGAGCAGTCGCTCAAACTGCGTATTCAAATAACTCACGGCTCGTATTTTACACACAAGGCGATGTGAGTGGTGGAGGCGGCTCTCCCGCTGTAGACCCAACAGAAAAGATGACGATATTGGGAAATGGCAATGTAGGCGTTGGAACAACAAGCCCGGGTACTAAGTTGGATGTTGCCGGTCGTATAAACAGCACTATGGCGAGGGCGCAGTGGACAGCAAATTCAGATTGGTCCACTACTTCTACTTCATGGGTAAACACTGATGCGGTTGTGTCTATAACTAGCACAGGAGGACCGTTGCTACTTATTTGGCAAAGCCAGGTCTGCACAAATACCTCCGGAGCAAATATTGGGTGTCGATTCACGATTGATGACGTAACAGTTACAAGCGCAGTATTTGGAAATGCCGTCCACCAAACTGAACCAGGTACAACAACCTATCAGGATCCACTTTCCATGACATGGCTCGCAACCAGCGTTGCGGCAGGGGCGCACACTATTCGAGTTCAAGTTAGAGTGAGCACGGGAACAGGTTACATAGGAGAATCCAGTAGCTCTGAGGGAACGGAGAGGACATTGATTGTAATAGAACTTTAAAACTATCGGCAACATTGGCGTAGGAACGACCGTACTAAATTCAATTTGCAGTTAATGAGTTTTCAGAGGGTTTCATTATTTAATATTTAACAAAAAATACATATATAAATTATTGAATATCTTAAAAAATATATTACATTTGATATTTACTTTGAAATTAATTAAAATTAAACATTATTAATATGAAGAATTTAACAATTATTTCTAATTTCAGGCTACTGCTTGTTTTTTTGTTTTCTGTTTCTTTCTTATCAGTTAAAGCAGGCGATATTAAGATTAAGCCAGGGGACCCAGAACTCAAGATAGTACAAAACACATACTCGAAACTTCAGCTTTCAAGCAGTTTTACACAACTTACATACAGAAATGTAAAGACTGAAAATGGTATGTTCATGGAATTATCTGTACCCGAATATGGTACTTCAAATAGAATTGGCGATCCGAAATTGCCTGAACTCAGGAAGCTAATTGAAATTCCTGTTGGAGCTACTCCAGTCATTAATATTATCAGTTATTCTGTTTCGGAATATAAATTGTCGGATTATGGCATTCAGTATAAAATTATACCATCACAACCGCCGGTTTCAAAAGATCCAAAAAAGAAATTGCCTGATTTTGAATATAACAAAGTAACATATAATGCTGACAAATTTAATACTGACAACCTTGTTTCCGTTGATATTCTGGGTATGATGAGAGGAGTTCGTTTCGCAAGACTCAATATATCTCCCGTAAGGTACAATCCTGTTACAAATACTGTTCAGGTGTACAATGATATTGAAGTAGAAGTAACCTTTCCCGGCGCTGATATTGCTCAAACTACCGAAATGAAAAAGAAAACATATTCATTATATTTTGAGAGCATGTTCAACAATGCGCTCCTTAATTATAAAAAAACTCTTGCTGTAAAAGACACAATGACTAAATACCCTGTGAAATATGTTATTGTTTCCGACTCCTCTTTCCAGTCAGCTTTACAGCCTTTTATTCAGTGGAAAACTAAAAAAGGTTTTAAAGTAGTTGAAGCATACAATAATAATCCATTGGTAGGCACAACCACTACTTCCATAAAAAATTATTTACAGGGACTATATAATAACGGTACTCCATCAGACCCTGCGCCAACTTTTGTGTTGTTTGTTGGTGATGTAGCTCAAATTCCTGCGTTTAACGGAAACGCAGGAACTCATGTTACAGACCTATACTATTGCGAATATACAGGCGATTACTTCCCTGAAGTTTATTACGGCAGATTTTCAGCTACGAACTTAGCACAGCTTCAGCCCCAGATTGATAAAACTCTGGAGTACGAACAATACCTGATGCCAAGTACATCATTCCTTGATACTGTTGTAATGATTGCAGGGCAGGATCCTACAAATGGACCATTATATGGTGATGGGCAGATCAATTATGGTACCGATACATATTTTAATTCAGCTCATGGACTCACATCTCATACATATTTATTTGCAGTATCCGGAACCAGTGTAGCTCAAATAATTCAGGATGTAAGCCATGGTGTTTGTTATGCAAATTATACGGCTCACGGAAGTCCTTCTGGCTGGGCTAATCCTGCATTCTCTATTTCTGATATAGCAGGATTACATAATGCCCATAAATACCCTTTGATGGTAGGTAATTGTTGCCAGACTAGCACTTACGATCAAGATTGTTTCGGTGAAGAATTGCTAAGGGCGAACAATAAAGGAGCTATTGGTTATATCGGAGGTTCAAACAGTACATATTGGGACGAAGATTACTGGTGGGGGGTGGGATACAAAACAGTTGTTGTAAATCCTGTATATAATGCAAACTCCCTGGGTTCATACGACAGGACATTTCACGATCATGGCGAGCCAATTGGCGAATGGTATGCTTCGCAGGATCAGATGGTCTTTGCCGGAAATCTTGCTGTTACTCAATCCGGTTCCACTAGTTACGATTATTATTGGGAGATATATTGCTTAATGGGAGATCCTTCGCTTATGATTTATTATGGTGTTCCTTCTGCGCTTACTGCAACTTATTCTCCCCTGGTTCCACTTGGATTGACCTCTTTTACAGTTAATACTGAACCATATGCTTATGCTGCAATTTCAATGAATGGTGTATTGCATGGCGCTGCACTGGCTGATGCATCCGGCATAGCTATAATTCCAACGGATACTATATCCACTTCGGGAGTCGCAGATGTAGTTGTTACAAAACAAAACAAAGCTCCTTTTATAAGCACGGTTATAGTTGATTCTCTCTCGGGTCCGTATATCGCATATAGCAGCAAATTATTGCATGATGTAGCAGGTAATAACAATGGACAAGCTGATTACGGAGAAGACATTACCCTCGACATTACATTACAAAACCTGGGATTAGATACTGCATTTGGTGTTTCAGCAAAACTGAGAACTAATGATCCTTATGTTACATTAACTGATACTGTTCAGTCGTGGGGAGATATTGCAAACGGAATTTCATCTACACAAAATAATGCTTATGCATTTACTGTTGATGAACTTATTCCTGATCAGCATCCAGCTCTGTTTTCTCTTGTAATTACCGATAATAACAGCAATACATGGACAGGAACATTTAATGTTGTGTTAAAATCGCCTGTCCTTTCAATAGGTACGGTTACTATTGATGATGCATCTGGTAACAATAACGGAAGATTAGATCCGGGTGAAACAGTTAATTTAATTTTTTCATCAGCTAATACCGGACACGCAAATGCTATAAGCACTTCAAGTAACCTTGCTTTAAATTCCGGAAGTGTTACTATAAATAACGGAACAGATGCGCTTGGAACTCTTAATGCTTTATCATCCGCAAATGCCACTTTTAATATTTCTGTCAGCACGCTGGCTGTTATTGGAAGTTTTGCTTCTTTTACCAATACTCTGACTTCAGGGTTATATTCTGTGCAGAAACCAATTAGTTTGATGATAGGCCTTGTTGATGAAGACTGGGAAACCGGCGATTTCAACAAATTCCTATGGGTACAGGGAGGAACATTACCATGGGTAATCACGAATGTTGATCCTTACGAGGGCATTTATAGTGCAAAGTCAGGCGCTATCACTAATGCACAAAACTCTAATTTAAGTGTTGCACTAAATGTGCTTATTAGTGATACTATTTCTTTTTATTATAAAATTTCTTCTGAGCAAGATTGGGATTTTTTGAAATTTTATATTGACGGAATTGAAACCGGTAAATGGTCGGGAAATATTGGAATATGGACAAGGGTGGCGTTCCCTGTTTCCGCCGGACAGCATACGTTTATGTGGTCATACAAAAAAGATTTTTCTAATTTAGATGGCAGTGATTGCGCTTGGATCGATTATATTTTATTCCCGCCAATTCAGCCTGTTGGAATTAGCGAAATAATTGTAAATGAGAACTCATTAAATTGCTATCCTAATCCTTTCAACCATTCTGCTTCAATACAATACAACCTTGAAAAAGAAAGCAAAGTATCTTTAAAAGTTTACAACACAATGGGGCAACAGGTATCTGCGCTGGTCGATGATGAAAATAAACAAGCAGGCGCTCATTATGTCAATTTTAATGCAGAAAATCTTCGGTCGGGGATTTATCATTGCATATTTACTGCAGATAATAAAACGATTGTAAAGAAATTGATGATAAGCAAATAATGTTTTTTACCCGTATATTTTTTTTTATATACTGTCTTTTATCTTAAAAAATTAAATCAAAACATTATTCATGAAAAAGACATCTTTCCTTTTCAACAGCATGGCTATAGTTACCATAAGTGTTTTGTGTTTATTCGGATATAAAGGCATTTCACAGATCACCAGAGAATATAAAAACTTTAATGTTGAATTTAATCAGGCGAAAAACAATAGTTATAATTTACAATTTACTATTGAGAAATTTAATATCTCTGTAAAGACAATTGATGCAGTTTCATATTCATTCCTGGATTTTAAAGGAGGAATTTCTACTTCAAGAAAAGGATATGCGGAGTTGCCTATAATCAATGCTTCTGTTCAATTACCACCTGATAAAAATATAACTATGAAAGTTGAAAATGGAAGTTATACGGATTATTATTTGGATTATCCTATGTTACCTTCGAGGGGTAATATAAAGCGCAATCAGGATCCCTCAACTATTCCGTATGAAATTGATCCGGCATCTATAGTTGATCAATGGTATCCCATAGATATCGCTACATCCACAGATCCTTATATAATAAGAGATGTAAGGGGAATAAATGTTTACGTTTACCCTATTCAGTATAATGCTGCAAAAAAGATTTTAAGAGTTTATAATACTGTTAGCGTAAAACTTATTGAAAATAATTCAACACCTGTTAATCCAATTAAAAATGTAAAAAAAGTTATTGAGCAGGAAATGTTTGATACATATAAATCAATATTTATTAATTATAATAATACGAAAGCCAATTGGGCGCAGGAAACAGGAGAAAATGGAGAGCTTTTGGTAATTTATACTTCTCGGGATTCAAGTGTTATTAAGCCATATATTGCATGGAAAAAACAAATGGGTTATAAAGTTACAAAACAATTAGTGGCAACAGGAACAAATGTAAAAACAACTATTGCGAATGCTTATACTGCAAATAATAATATTTTATATGTGCAACTTGTCGGCGATTGGGATAATATTAAATGTAATATTTCCAGCGGAACTTCGCCAAATGGCGCTCCCATGGATCCCATGTTAGGTTGTGTAGTTGGTACAGATAATTATCCGGATATCTGCATCGGTAGATTTTCTGCGGGTTCTGCTACTGATGTTACAACACAAGTAAATAAAACAGTTAACTATGAAAAATTTCCTTTGGCAGGAGGAACTTGGTATAAGGCTGCTCTGGGTATTGGATCTGATGAAGGTTCCGGGGCTGGAGATGATGGAGAAATGGATCATGACCATATTTCGAATATATGGACAGGAAGGTTAAACCCGTTTACATATACCAATATTTCGACAGCTTATGATCCTGGGGCAACAGCAGGTATGGTTTCAACTGCGGTAAGCAACGGGGTGAGTTTAATTAATTATTGCGGTCATGGCGATTGGGATAGGTTTGTTACCACTGGCTTTAATAATTCGAATGTTAACAACCTTACTAATGGTAATAAACTACCTATTATTATTTCTGTTGCATGTCTTGAAGGCGAATTCCAGTTAACTTCATCACCGTGTTTTGCAGAGTACTGGTTACGTAAAACCAATGGAGGTGCGGTTGCCACATTAATGGCAACTGTAGAACAAGATTGGACTCAACCAATGGCGGGGCAGGATTATATGAATGATATGTTAACCGGAGGATATACATATATGAATAATACATCTCATCCTGGAATAGGCACAAATACTGATCATGGGAAAACTCATTTCGGTTCTATTGTTTTAAACGGGGATGTGTTAATGTATGCGGAAGATAACACAGCATTACCTACCATGCAAACATGGACCATTTTCGGAGATGTATCACTTCAGGTAAGAACGGATGCACCTCATGAAATTACATTATCGAATGATACTATTAATACGGGTTTTTTTACTACAAATGTTACTGTTGATGGAAATCCATTTAAAAATGCTTTGGTATCTATTTGGGATGGTGTTAACCAACCATTTTCAGGGCTTACAGATGCTTCGGGGAACGTAACAATAACTCACACTTTAACTTCAGGAGCCTCTGCAACATTAACAGTAACTGGTTTTAATCTTAATCCGATCATAAAAGATGTAACTGTTGCAAGTCCTACAGCTCTTACAATTCAAGATAATCTCAGCAATACTGTGAGTGTATTTCCAAATCCCGCTTCAAATAATATTACGATATCCATTGATTACTCAGTAAGTGGAAAATTTACAATTGAAATTATTAACCTTGTAGGACAAATTGTATATACTGAAGTTATTGAAAAGAACAATACTGTTTTCACTAAAGATATTGATTTATCAAATATAACAAGAGGAGCTTATTTGATGAAATATTCAAATAACGGGAATATAGGGTATGAAAAATTAATACTGAATTAAAAATTGAAATAATTAAGAAAGCCGTTCAACAGAACGGCTTTCTTTGTTTTTGTGTTATTTCGGATTGTTGTTGTATTATATTTTCTTTTTAATTATGTCCCAATCTTGTTCGGAAATCTTGGCTCCAATATGTTCAATAACATGTTTCCCCAGCAGCGATCCAATTCTTCCACATTCATTTATTGATATTTCGTTAAGTAATCCGAATAGGAATCCTGAAGCATACAAATCGCCTGCGCCCGTTGTATCAACAACATTTGACTTTTGAGAATTTATTTTAAATATTTCTCCTCCGGTTTTAATCAGCGATCCCCCCTCGCCAATTTTCACTACAGCCACATCGCACCATTCAGCAATATGGTTGAGAGCATCTTCGGGTTGATAACCTGTAATTGCCTTAGCTTCTTCTTCATTGGCAAAAATAATGTCGGCAAATTCTTTACTAATATAGGTCAGAAAATCGCGGTGAGCTTCAACTACGTTAAAGCTGGCAAGGTCAAGCGATACCTTTAATCCATTTTTTTTCGCCATATCACAGGCTGTTTCTATCAGCGAATAATTCTGTAACAGGAAACCTTCGATGTGAAGCAGGTTGTATCCATGGAAAAAAGAAGCTTTCAAATCTTTCGCAGATAGTTCAATGGCGGCTCCAAGATGTACGGCAAAAGTTCTTTCTCCATCCGGACTTACAAGAGCCACAGCAACACCAGAATCTGCGTCGCTTTCAAGAAGACAGGTGTGAATATTGCATTTTTCCATATCTTCTTTAAAGTATCGTCCCATTTCATCACGACCTATTTTTCCTATAAATCCTGAGGAAATGCCAAGACGTGAAAGCCCGTGAATGGTATTAGCTGCTCCACCACCACTGGCAACAGTACGTTGAAGGTTTTTTGTTTTCTCAATAATATTTCGCGATACTATTTTGTCAACAAGCTGCATGCTTCCTTTGGGAAGCCCCAATTCTTCTAACAGGGAGTCGCTTTCAATTCTGGTCATAAGATCAACCAGTGCATTACCAATCCCTATAACTTTTTTCATTTTAGAATATATTATAGTTGCATTTGTTATTAAATAAAAAAAAGGTTTCATTTTTACATTCTGAAACCCTTATTATTTCCCTGCTCCCCCTGTAAGACTTGAACTTACGACCCTCTGATTAACAGTCAGATGCTCTAACCAACTGAGCTAAGGAGGAATTTATTATCCATTAAGGGTTGCAAAAGTAAAAGTAAATTTTGAATTCTACAATATTATTTTGAAAAATCCAGTAAAATCGACCACCTAAATCCGCTGAAAAAACAATAATATTGAACTGCTATTCTTTGAAAACTTGATTGGTGGTAAAGAATTATATAGCCCCCGCTTTATAAATTACCTGTTATACTGTTTGGTGATTTTAGAAAGCCAATCAATGTCTGCTTTACGCGAATAATTCTCTTTCAGGCGCCATTGCCAGTTGCCTAAAACCGTTCCGGGTGTATTCATCCTTGCTTCAGTGCCCAGTTCAAGCATATCCTGCATCTGAGCTATGGCAAAAACTGCCACCGATGACCATGCCTGCCTGATCATCTCTTTCACAACATTATTTTCATCACATCCAAGATATCGTATCACTTTTTTTTTGTCTGAAGGGATGAGTTGATCAAACCACCCTTTTACTGTATTGCTGTCATGAGTGCTGGTATATAAAACATTATTAGCAGAATTAAAATTATGAGGAGCGAATGGATGGCTACTTCCTCCTGTAATTCCTTCCTGAAGGAGCTTAATGCCTGGAAAATTCATTTTTTTCATAAGCTTGTCCACTTTATCTGTTTTATTACCCAGGTCTTCTGCAATTATCGGAAGATTACCCAATGTTTTCTTCAAGTATTTAAACAGATCATTTCCTAAAGCCTTTTCCCAGTTTCCATTTTTTGCAGTCTTACTTCCAAAAGGGACCACCCAATAATTTATAAAACCTATAAAATGATCTAAGCGTAAAATATCAACTATATTTAAGGTAGCTTTTATGTTTTCAACCCACCAGGAGAAATTTGTTTTTTTATGAACTTCCCAGTTATACAAAGGATGTCCCCACAATTGCCCGCTTGGGCTGAAATAATCAGGCGGAACCCCTGATACTTTTAATGGATTGAGTTCTTCATCAAGCAGGAAAAGTTCAGGATTTGCCCATACATCACAACTTTCGTAAGATAAATATATCGGGTTATCACCTATTATTTTTATGTTTTTTTTATTAACGTATTTCTTTAAAGATAACCATTGCTTGAAGAAAATAAATTGTAAAAATTTATTAAACCCGATTTGGTATTCAAATTTTTTTGCAACTTTTTTTAAGGTGATTTTGTTTCGGAACTTTAAATCCTTTTCCCATTTATACCAGGGCTGTCCTTTGTTTTGAGCCAACAATGCCATAAAAAGAGCATAATCATTAAGCCATGAAGCATTATTACAGCAAAATTCATTGTACTCATCCGTAAAAAACTTGTTGGTTATAAAATTGGAATAGGCTTTTTTAAATAAAAAGATTTTATTAATTCTAACCTGTGAATAATCAATCATATTATTAGAGAAACAAAATCCTTTCGTATCGGGCTTCTTTAACAAACCTTCAGAAATAAGGATATCTATATCAATAAAAATATGATTTCCGGCAAATGCCGAAAGCCCCATGTAAGGGCAGTTTGCCGACCCTGTCGGGCATAAAGGAAGGATCTGCCATAATGATTGACCGGCATTATTGAGGAAGTCGGCAAATTCAAAGGCTTTTTTCCCAAGACTGCCTATACCATACTTCCCCGGCAATGATGATATGTGAAGTAATATTCCACTACTGCGTGAAAACATTGAATATGTTTATTTAAAAATAAAAAATAAATCGAAATAAGATTGTTTATTTTTTTGAAACAATCACAGTCAACTTTTACGCACCCATGCGGATACTGAACCACCTTTGGTTTTAAATTCTCCCCAACCGTCAGTATTGATTGTAACTTCGCCCGAATGATTACCGAGAAAATCAAAAAAGATTTCCCCTGCATGTGCTTTTCCTATTTCCATCCATTTCCATCCGTCATCGCCATTGCTTAACAGTACAGCAATCCCTGACCCGGGGTGATCTGCGTTACCTTCCCTTGACCAACCTATTACATTGGGATGATCAAAATAATCACGCTGCCGACCATAGGAAAATAACTGTCGTGCTTTCATCAATTCCTGAAGTTTTTGGACAGGTGCAAGGATGATATCATATTGGTTGCCATCTTTTCCATAGTCACGGTAAGATGCGCCATAATAGTCAGGGTAAAAAACACAGGGGTATCCTTCTTCTCTCAATAAAATAATTGCATAAGCCATAGGTTTGAACCAGTAGTCAACCGGAGATTCCAGCGCCTGCAAGGGTTGGGTGTCATGGTTGTCAACAATCGTAACCGTGAAGGAAGGTTTAGATTGCAGCAATGTGTTATCGAAAATCCTGCGCAGATCATAATTCCGTCCCTCTTTAGAAGCAATATGAAAATTCATATGAAGAGGTGCATCGAATAAAGACATTTCGTAATTTGATTTTTCCAAATACAGTAAAAGAATGCGTAAGTTGTAATTCCAATATTCTCCAACAGTAAAAAGTTCTTTGCCCGCATAAGAGCGCATATCATTGAGCCAGTCTCTGAAAAAATCGAATTTAATATGCTTGATGGCGTCGAGGCGAAAACCGTCTATACCAGTGAAGTCAATATACCATTTTCCCCAAGTCCTTAGTTCGTCGTTTACTTCCGGATCCATGAAATCAATATCAGCGTACATCAGATAATCGTAATTTCCTAACTCGGGGTCTAAGATCGGCGCCCAGTTTGAATTCCTCATTGTAAATTTGAATATGGCTTTTTCTTTCTTGTTTTCATCCCAGTCAACACCATCGAAGTGTTTCCAGAACCATTGGAATTTTGAATACTTTCCGTTTCGGCCTGGGAATTTAAAAGAAGTCCACGCATCAATGTAATCAGGCTCGCCGTATTCAATATTGCGATTGTCAGCATAAACCCTCTTGGCTTCAACACGCTCGTAATCATCAGCGCCTGCTTTATGATTAAGGACTACATCAGCATACACCTGTAGTTTTGCATCATGTGCTGCATGGATGGCTTCAAGGTATTCATCTTTATTACCGTATTTTGTCCTAATGGTGCCTTTCTGATCAAATTCACCCAGGTCATAAAGATCATAAACTCCGTAACCGGCATCATCTATGCCTTTTGTAGCCTTATAAGCCGGAGGCAGCCAAAGCGCTGTTATACCTGATTCCGCAAGTGTTTTAGCTTCTGTTGCTACTTTCTTCCAAAGAGAACCATCATTAGGATAGTACCAATGGAAATACTGCATTATAGTGCCGTTATTATTTTTCATGTAACAATATTATCTTTTCCAGCAATTTCATCAATAGAATACTGTGGTTTTTTATTCAGAGTGATAAACATTCTACCTAAGTATTCACCTGTAAGTCCAAGAAACATAAGGATCATGCCGCCGATAATAAGTAATGTAATGATCAGAGAAGTCCATCCTTCCACGGGTTCATTAATTAAAAAGTATTTAATAAGAAAAAAAATGGCGGTAATAAAACCAATTATAGAAGTGATAAAACCAATTATAGTTGCGAATCTCAAAGGGACAACCGAAAAGCCGGTCATCACTTTTAGAAAAACAGAAAATGATTTTAAGAAATTGTAGTTGCTTTTCCCTTTGTATCTGGGATGATGCTCAACAGTAACTGTTGAAAAATTTCCGGTTACTTCAAGAAGTAAGCCGTCAACGTAAGGCATAGGACCGTTATATTGCAATATTTCTTTAACAATTCCGCTTTTTACTATCTTAAAAGGTGACATATATAATCCATTTGGCTTGCCAAAAAGCAACAACGCCATTATGCCGTTAAACTTGCTTCCGTATTTCTTCCATGTCTTCTGATTTTTTCTTAAAAATCGGGCATAACATATATCATAACCTTCTTCGCATTTTTCATAAAGTTTATGAATATCATAAGGTGAATGCTGAAGGTCGTCATCCATAATTACAATATATTTCCCATTAGTAAAGGAAAATCCAGCCATCAGCGCATTGTCCTGACCGAAATTTTTTCTTAACCTTACAGCGATTACATTATTGTTTTCGGCAGCAAGTGTTTTTATTACAGCCCAACTGTTATCGGTGCTGTGATCGTCAACAAATATTATTTCAAACGATAAGGATTTTAATGCATCATTAATTTGCCTGTGCAATTCAAATAAATTTTCGCTGCTATTATAAACCGGAATAACAATGCTGATCTCTTTCATTTTATTATTTCAATTAAAATATAGCCTTTTATACTAAAGATTTCATTTAAACAAAACTAAAGAAAATTTGGATATGGTATAATTATATATTTTTACAAAAAAAATCACTAATTGAAAGTACTGTATATTTCTTATGACGGAATGACCGACCCTTTGGGGCAATCGCAGGTGATTCCTTATTTAAAAGGCTTGTCGGGAAAAGGTCATGAAATTCATTTGATAAGTTGTGAAAAAAAAGCAACTGATTCAAAAGAATTTCTTTCCATTTCAGTGCTTTTGAAAGAATTAAGGATTAAATGGTATCCACTTAAATATACTTCAACTCCTCCTGTATTTTCAACATTACTTGATATTGTTAAAATAAAACGCGCCGCAAAGCGAATTATAATAAAAAATAATATTGATATTGTTCATTGCCGAAGCTATATTGCAGCTCTTGTAGGTTTGAAAATGAAGAAAAGACTTGGTACTAAATTTGTTTTCGATATGCGTGGATTCTGGGCTGATGAACGCGTGGACGGAAAAATCTGGAATTTACATAACCCTTTGTTTAAGTGTGTTTATAATTATTTTAAGAAAAAAGAAAAACAATTTCTTTCAAGTGCAGATTATATAATTTGTCTTACCGAAAGTGGAAAATCAGAAATTCTTCGTTGGGAAATACCTCGTCAACCTTTGAAGATACAAGTAATTCCTTGCTGCGCCGACCTTGAGTTATTCGATAAAAATAAAATTAATGAAACGGAAAGAAAATTATTTGCTGAAAAATTAAAAATAAAAGAATCGGATTTTGTGCTTTCCTATATTGGCTCAATAGGCACATGGTATATGCTGGATGAAATGCTTGATTTTTTCAAAGTGCTACTAAAAAAGAAAGAAAACGCAAAATTTCTTTTTATTACACCCGAAAATCATGAGTTATTAAAAATGAAAACTTCCGAAAAAAATATTCCTGAAAATAAGATCGTTATTCAAAAAGCAACAAGAAATGAAGTGCCGGCTTTGCTTTCGTTATCACATATTTCAATTTTTTTTATAAAACCTGTTTTCTCGAAGAAAGCCTCATCTCCCTCAAAAATGGGGGAGATAATGGGATTAGGAATACCATTAATATGCAACAGCAATGTTGGCGATGTTGACAAAATAATTAATGATACTAAAGCAGGAGCTTTGGTGAATTTGTTTAATGACAAAGAATACGAAAGAGTGATAAATGAAATTGATGGACTTACTTTTACAAACCCCGTAGAGATAAGAAACGGCGCAGTTAAATATTTTTCCTTGCAGGAAGGTGTGGAAAAGTATAATAATATTTATAATGAATTGGGCGGATGAACAGGAAACTATCAACCAACTTTAGTTAAATAGAATCGTTTGATCACATCTGTAATTTCCAGAATTTCTTTTTTCTTTAAAGTATAGAACATCGGTAGTCGTAAAAGCCGGGAACTTTCTATGCTTGTCCATTTGTCTTCTCCGTGAAATTTCCCGAATAATTTTCCTGCATAAGAAGTGTGGAGAGGCAAATAATGGAATGCGGGAAATATAGCTTTATTATTTAAGTACCTTATAAGGTTTTCTCTTTCGGTACTATCTTTTGTTTTCAGGTAAAATATATTTCCGTTATGTCGGCAAGCATCGGGTATTTGAGCTAGTTCGATCTTGAATGATAAAGATACTTCATTCAAACTGTCCCTATATAATTGCCACAACATTAACCTTCTCTGATTTATTTTTTCTACGATCTTTAGCTGCGGATATAAGAAAGCCGCGTTCAATTCCGAAAGAAGAAAAGAGGATCCTATATCTATCCATGTATATTTATCAATTTCTCCTCTTATGAATTTTTTTCTGTTTGTGCCTTTTTCCCTTATAATTTCAGCTCTTTCGGCAAACCGTTTATTATTGATTAAAATTGCGCCGCCTTCTCCGCAATGAATATTTTTGGTTTCATGAAAACTTATGCATCCGATATCTCCTATTGTTCCCAAATATTTATTTTTATACTTAGCTTTATAAGAATGCGCGGCATCCTCGATCAGGAGAATATTATGCTTGCCTGAAATTTCAAGCAACTTATCCATTTCGCATGATACGCCACCATAATGAACAATTAGAATAACTTTAGTTCTTTCAGTAATTGCGTCCTCAATTAAGTTTTCATCAATGTTCATTGTAAGGGGATCTATATCAACAAAAATGATATTTGCTCCTCTTAATACAAAAGCATTTGCTGAAGAAGGAAATGTAAAGGAAGGCATGATCACTTCGTCGCCTTCTTTAATATCTGCAAGTATAGCAGCCATTTCGAGCGCATGAGTACATGAAGGGGTGAGAAAAACTTTATTGCATTGCAACTCTTTTTCCATTAAATCCTGGCACATTATGTTATAGGGCCCGTCGCCGGAAAAATTACCCGATGCTTTTACTTTCCTTATATGGTAAATTTCTTTTCCTGTTACCAATGGGATGTTGAACTGTATTATTGGCATCTGTTACTTTTTTGATTTATACAAATATATTCATTTTAGATGAGTATCGGCTTGCATACCTATATATATTAAGATTGATTTACTCGGTGGAAAAAAAATTAACCGCAGAGTACCGCTAAGTTCCGATAGCTATCGGAATCGCAGAGAACCGCAAAGTTAAAGATTATAAAAATTAAATTTTCTATATTTGCTACACTAATTCAAAAAACGATAAACAAAATTAAACTACTGTACAAAATGAAATAAACAACTGCCTGTGAATTACTTGTCAATGGCGCATGTAGCACCAATGACAAGTATTAGTTTCTTTGATAAAC
>CAINEZ010000157.1 GCA_903847905.1 uncultured Bacteroidota bacterium | reverse complement strand
GAACAATAAAATTTACAAGGATAAAACTTGCAATACTTATTGTTTTATTTTTGTGAAAGTAACCATAAAACAAAAACGGAAGAGTTACTTCGAGTTGAGAATTATCGTACAATTTACCATTTAATTTAAAATGTTCTAGAGTAACCATAACAGTGTTTTGTGTGCCAGTAAGTATTAAATTCTTAGTTAAAAAAAACACCACCTGATTTAGACATTGAAATGTCACTCCAATACAAATGGCATAAAAAATATTTATAATGAAATAATTAAAACCAACTTGATTAATAGTAAATAGAGTTGAAAAATATATCATCGTTCCGAATAGTATTTTTATATATATATTTGTAAACGAAGAAAAGTTAATAGCGCCAATGATTGAAAGAGAACATGCAATAAAAAATAAGATAATACCGTTAGTTATTTTATAATTCTGTTTATTTATTTTTGGACTTAAAAAACCTGTCGCTGCTATAGTCACCTGGATAAGAAGTCCTATTGACGTTGATGGTGGGATATTGAGATAAATAAATATAAAACTTATAAAGTAGAGATTCATTATATTTTTTCTAATGGAGTGAAATAGGAAGGAAAAGGGATTAAAGGTCCCCAAACAATTTTTTTTTTGGATTGTTTTAAAAATGTTTTTATCTATCATAAAAAGAATAACAATATAATACTAAACTTTATAGATATATTATAGGTATTTAAAATCTTACAATTATGGGTTTCCTGATTCAAGTAAGCTGTTGGAGGCTTATAATTCTCCTATTTAGAATCATTCTAGATAATGTTCAATTATAATTGATCCGCATGAAGCAACCACTAATTTCTATAATTACTCCTATTTTCAATCATGAAAAGTATATTAATACCTGTATTCAGAGTATTCTAGAACAAAGTTATCAAAATTGGGAGCAAATCATTGTGGATGATTGTTCAACAGACAAAACATGTTTAATTATCGAAGATTATATCAAAGTAGACAAAAGGATTAAGTTGATCAAAAATAAAAAAAGATTAGGTATATTTAATCTATCATTAAATTATAATAGAGCCCTATCTGTTAGTCGTGGCAGCCTCGTAGCAATTTTGGAAGGAGATGACTATATGCCCCGTGATAAACTAGCCATACAAGTCAACCCATATATAAATGATGAATCAATAGCTATGTCATATGGAGATTGGATCATGGTAACCGATAAAGGAGTAGATGTATATCTTCGTTCCTACGGTTATGATGAAATGAGGCAAAATATACTAATAGGAGACATTGCAAAACGCTTTGCAAAACTGAATTTCGATATTTGCTCTCCAACAGTAATGATAAATAAAAAAAAGTTAGTAAAAATAGGAGGATTTCAAAAAAGCTCTTTATATCCATTTACAGACATTCCAACATATCTTGCATTAAGTAAGGAAGGACAATTTATATATCAAAAAGAAATAGTAGGCTACTATAGAAGATCTTCGCAATCAGAATGGTTTAACTTTGCTTCTTCCACAGCAGAAATGGGGAGGAGACATATTGCTATTTTAGCAAATACTTTTTTAAACGAAATAAACACTCCTATTCCCTTAGTACAGAAAAAAAAACTAGTAGAAAGAAAAACAACAAAGGGCATGAGTATCTTTAAAAATAAAATGCTATTTGAAAACAACTTAACAAATAAGAACACAATTTTTGTTATTGGAATATTCTTTAAATTACGTTTGATTATCTATAAAATCGAACAATTTATTTATTATAAAATCATGAGGAAAAATATTTTTTAATGTGCCAACATCTAATATCGCTTCTTTTAAATATTTTTTTATATTATCAATAAGTTTTAAGTGAGCGTCATATATATTAATCTTTTTAAAAAAATAGAAAAAAAACTCTTGTTGATGATTATTAATATGCTCACCATATTTATTTAGTCTGGGGATAATTAATGGCATGTATTGTGCTTTTGTGGATAGCGAAAATAAGGTGCCAAAACCGCAGTGGACAATTATTCTATTCGCTTTTTTAAATAATTCCTCCATTTCTTTTGGT
>CAINEZ010000156.1 GCA_903847905.1 uncultured Bacteroidota bacterium | reverse complement strand
TGAAAAATAAAATATAAAAAACACATACCATGAAAAAAACAATCTATTTATTAGTGATTTTATCTATCATTTCTGGATGTAAAAAAAATGAAAATAAAGATTGTGGTAAATTCCTTTATACCCTTTCATACACCATCTCAACAAATAAATCAATGAAAGTAAATAAAAGTCCGGGTATTAAATCTCTTACCGGAAGCTTGGATACCTTATACACCCAGTTTGGCGATTATATTACCAGTTTAACACCAGAACTGTTTACTGCTAAATTTCAACTAATCCGTTTAAATACTGAAAATTCGATAGAAAATGGCGGAAAAAACCTAGAACTTATCAGTAGTAATGCCGTACCTAATGCTCCTGAACGGTATGCTGATTTTACAAATAACAGTTCAGTAAGTATTACTCCAAATATATGTGGAAATGTTGATAATAATGGAATGTTTACTGAAGATGAAATTATTTTTAATTATTTTTATTTCGGGCTAAATTATTTTTACCAGGAAGTAAATTTACCAATACAGTATAATGGTATTAATATGTCACAATTCAATCACGTGTATAACAATACAACCTATTATAGTGATACTGTAATAACCGATAATATTCTTAAGGTGGATCATTATCCATTAATAGATGCTTTGTTTTCAGCACTTGGTCATGGCTATCCATCTTTATTTGTTTTTGGAAATACTGATTCAACATATATTTCTACTACTGAGGGAAATAATCCTATATATGGTTTTGGAAGTAATATTCTTATAAGAAGTAATAAATATTCTCCGGCTATATTATACAAACCTAGTGAAGGAGAATCCATAAATATTAATACTATCCTGAGTTTTAATACAAATGGACTGATACAGGTTTATGCAGGACCCGATAACATACCTTATACAAGCGATGATGTTTTTGTTTATGCCCCAAACTTTTGGGAAAGGTTGTCTGTAAATGTGATTAGTCACTAAATGTCATGATAGAATAATAGAAATATTTTAACAATGAAATAAAAGGATGAAAAATGAAAAAAATCTACCCAAACGTTGCAGTCGTTACTATAACATGGAGGGATGCAATTCATCTGATGACTTGGAGTCATCTGATGAATATTCAAGTTGTAGGTTAGTTGATTATTGGTTTTGAATGAAAAATTTGTTTAAGTTAAAATAATAATTGTATATTTGTACTCGAATTAAAAAGGGAGAAATAAAGAATTTAAAAAAGAAAATAAAATAGCACACTCGCTCGAATTTGCAATTAGAGTAGTCTAAAAGCCAGTTTGGCAAATACAAACGGATAACAAATCCGTTTGAGTAGGGAATTAAAGTGACGTGAAATAAAACATAAAGAGATAAAATTGATTAAGCATGTTGATGATTCAGGAAATAAAAAACAAATTGCATGATGCAATAGGTGATTTGCAAAGCAGGTATCCGATTGATAAATTAGCTGTATTCGGTTCAGCGACTCGCAACGATTTCACGCCCGAAAGCGATATTGATATCATGGTTGAATTTGACGGAGAAATTGGTTGGGAGTTTTTTGACCTGAATGATGAATTAGAAAAGCTTTTTGAAAGAAAAGTTGATCTTGTAACCCGCGAGGCGATTAAACCTCATTATTGGGAATATATAAAAAACGATGTGCAATATGTCTGAACATGTACCAAAAGTTATACTGATTGACATGCTTGATAGTATTGATGCGATAAGTCAATTTACTGCCTGTATAGATTATTCAGAGTTTCTGGCAAACCGCATGGTTAGAGATGCCGTTTACAGGAACATTGAAGTGCTTGGCGAAGCAGCTAACCGTATGCCTGACTATTTTATTGAACAACACCCTGAAATTGAATGGAGAAAACTTATTTCAGCTAGGAATGCATTCATACATGGCTATGATAAAATTAATGATAAAATTGTTTGGAATATTGTTCAGAATTTACCAACAGAACTTAAGCCAAAGCTTGATAAGCTTATTGAAAGTATTTGAGAGAAAAACGATTAGAATGAAAAATTAAAAATGAAAAATGAAAAATTTTGAAACCGACCCCTTAAAAAGTTTCTTTTTAAACCCAACCACTCCCGACACTTTGTGTGCGGGACAGGTTAAAAAGGGGCGATAATAGGGAGGGATATAATTTGGACGTTCCTGCCTTTTAATTCAGGAGGCAATTGGGGATGGTTTAAAAAGGGCGTATAATACGCCCCTATCATTGTCTGAGCCGTTGATTTGTTTGATTGGTATGATTG
>CAINEZ010000155.1 GCA_903847905.1 uncultured Bacteroidota bacterium | reverse complement strand
GTTCATATCTTTGCATGAAAAAATTACCGAACTATTGATTGTATATTAAAATCTTGAAAATACTAAAACATTAATGCTGAAATTTTTATTACCCCGATTATATCTTTTTCTTTTTCTTACAATCCTTGCATCTTGCAAGCCTCATGCTTTTGTATCAAAAGTTGATTCAGGTGTAATTTCAATTGATACTATCAATGCAATTAAAGAAGATACATCTGCACTCAGAGTTATTAAACCATATAAAGAAAAGATGGACGCGCAGATGAACAAAGTGCTTGCATACTCCGAACAGGCTATTATTAAAGGTACTCCGGAAAGTTTATTAAATAATTTCGTATCCGATCTGATTCTAAAAAAAACAAATGACTTCTATCAACCGACCGATGAAAGCAAAATTGATTTTTGCCTTCTCAATAATGGAGGATTACGACAGGCTCTTCCAAAAGGAGCCATAACTTTAGGTAAAATATATGAACTGATGCCCTTCGAAAATAATTTGGTTGTTATAACACTTACAGGGGAAAAAACTAAACAAATGTTCGATTACATTGCAAAGGTTGGAGGAGAACCAATATCAGGTTTTACCATGGGAATGAAGGATACCCTTGCAGTTAATATTACAGTAAATGGGAAACCTTTTGATATAAGCAGAAATTATAAAGTAGTAACATCTGACTACCTTGCCAACGGTGGTGATAAAATGAAATTCTTTTACAATCCCTTAAAACGCGAAGACCTTGGCATGAAGGTAAGAGATGCAATCATTATATACATTAAGGAAGAATACCTAAAAGGAAATACGCTGAAAGCAAAACTTGATAAACGGATTTATTATGAAAAGTAACAGGCGTAATTTTATAAAAACTGTTTTGGCGGGTGGTACACTTATTGGACTGGGCACTACTCCATTTAAAAGTTTTGCCAACAAAGAATACACTAAGATTACCATTCTTCATACTAACGACACACATAGCCATATAGATCCCTTTCCTGCAAACGACCCGAAATTTCCAGGTATGGGAGGGTTTGCAAAACGCGCAATGTTGATAAAAGATATCAGAAATACTGAAAAGAATGTAATGCTTTTTGATGCCGGAGATATTTACCAGGGTACACCTTATTTTAATATGTATGGAGGCGAAGTGGAGCTGAAACTTATGAGCCAGATAGGTTATGATGCGGCTACCATCGGAAACCATGAGTTTGATAATGGGCTGGAAGGAATTGACAGTAAATTGAAGTACACAAATTTTCCGTTTATAAATTCAAATTACGATTTTTCTAAAACCATACTCAACGGAAAAATATTACTGTATAAAATATTTTATAAAGATGATATTAAGATCGGCGTGTTCGGGCTTGGTGTGGAACTTGACGGGCTTGTTGACAAAATAAAATATGGAGAAACGGTTTATCTCAACCCCATTGAAAAAGCAGCAGAAATAGCTCATAAGCTGAAAAAGGATATGGAATGCGATATCGTAATATGCCTGTCACATCTTGGATATAGTTATAAAGAGGACAATAAAATTAGCGATGTAGTAATGGCGAAGCAATCAAAAAATATTGATCTTATTAT
>CAINEZ010000154.1 GCA_903847905.1 uncultured Bacteroidota bacterium | reverse complement strand
CAACTATTATCCGTTTACATTTGATGAGTTATGTTGATTTGATAGAGTTCCTTAAAAAACCTATTTTTGCATGGAGAGTTGTTGAAGCCGTTCCAGTTTATCAATTTAAATTGTTTTAAAATTTAGTCGGACACTAATGTTATTTAATAGTTAATGTTTCTCAAAATATTGGCCAAAAAAATAATTATAGAATAAAGTATTATACCAATAATAATACATGTTGTTCGACTTCTATACTTTTTTATATAACCATTTTTTTTTAAATCAATTTCTCCAACTTGATATTGCATAAACCATAAAAGAATCATAAAAAATTTTTCTATACCTGAATAGTCCTCATTTTTTTTATTTTCTGTGTCCATTTCTTTTTATTCGTTATAATTATTTTACCATTTTTATAATATAACGTATTAACTATAGTCTTAAAATTAAGGAGCAAATTGACCAAAACCTAAATTATCTTTTTTCGTATCAGTTGCTTTATTTTCAGCAGCTTTATAAGGTATAGAAGTTTTTTTACTAGTAGTTGTTGCTGTAGTGGCTGCGGCTGCATCTGTTGCTTTTGCTGGTGTATTTGTACTTATTGTTAACGGAGGCGTATTGCTGTTATTACCAGTATTATTAACCGGAATATTTTGCACAACCTTCTCCGCTATTATTTTAACGGCTTCTTGTTTTAACTCATTAGTTACAAGACTTCCTTCTACAAAAAGTGGTGGTAGTGCAGTGGCTACTGTTGCACCCAATACTTCATTAGTTTGCCCTGGCGTCAACGATTCCCCCATCATTTCGGGGTGAGCTTCAATTGTTAAATTACTACTAAGAGTGTAAGGAACCCAGAAAGAAGGATAATACATATTTCCACTTACTCCCTGAACAATATTACCAACTATAGGGAAAGTTATACCTGTAGCGACTAACATTGGTCCAGATACTACGGTAGAAACTGGTTTTCCAACAGCACTTATTCCAGCATTTACAGCAGTTTTAATATCGCTTTGATTAGGATGTTCTATTTTTTCCTTAAACAAACAATAAATATAATAATCAAATTCCTTTCCATCCAAATCAATACCAGAAATAGGGCTGTTGCTTGCAAACTGATATGGAGTAAGCATTGGATATTGTGAGGTAATTGGATCAACCGAAAGGAACCTGCAAACTCGTGCATCATACATTCGTGCGCCGTAATCATAATCAGCGCCAGTAACTCCTGCAATCTCATCATCTTTTAGCTTTCCATTAAACCCAAACTTGTAAGTATTAGAAGAGAAGTTTCTCCCCGGCATTTCTTGACCGAATGGATAATAATCCTGCGCACTCATAATATCCGCAGTGTAATAATCAATAATTCCGGTTGTGGATTCATGCGGTATTTTGCGATCGGAGATAGTTACCAGCACGTTCCCTAAATGATTAGCCTTTACACCAAAATTTAATAGTGTCTTTTTTTCGCTATATGTCCCTGTTGCCGTGTACACTTTTCTGTTCTTAGAGTTATCCAAAGTTATTATTTTTTCTTTTCACAGGAAGTTTTTT
>CAINEZ010000153.1 GCA_903847905.1 uncultured Bacteroidota bacterium | reverse complement strand
GTAATTTTGTCCATTGGGTTTCTTATTGAGAGTTTGAAAACCCAAATTTCACCTTTTGGGTGATATAAAAGACATCCTAAAGCTCTGTTTTATCAACATCTTTAGGTGTCTTTATTAACTTGTTTGCGACTTTTGGGTTTTACTACTTATTAGTAATTAAAAAAAAATTATTAAATATTTTCTGCGCTTTCAATTGCCTTCCTTACACTTCCTTTTTCCATCAATAGTGCTTTAGCTTCATCATAATTCATTGACAGAATATCGGAAATGATCTTTGTTCCTCTTTCAATAAGTTTGTTATTCACTAATTGCATGTCCACCATTTTATTGTCTTTAATTTTTCCAAGCCTGATCATAACTGTAGTTGAGATCATATTTATAATAAATTTTGTGGCAGTTCCTGCTTTCATACGTGTGCTGCCTGTAACAAATTCGGGACCTGTAATCACTTCAATTGGTATCAGCGCTTCCTTTGATAATAATGTATTTTCATTATTTGTTATTGCAGCTGTTGAAATACCGTATTCACTGCATTTTTGTAAAGCACCAACAACATAAGGGGTTCTGCCGGAAGTTGAAATACCAACCACCACATCATTTTCATTAAGGTTATGTTTTAGCAGGTCTTCCCATCCGGAGTCAAAATTGTCTTCTGCATGTTCTATGGATTTTTGGATTGCTTTATCTCCACCGGCAAGCAGACCTATTACTGTGTTTTCATCAACACCAAAAGTAGGCGGGCATTCTGCGGCATCAACAATACCAAGCCTACCGCTTGTTCCGGAACCAATATAGAACAAGCGTCCGCCCAACTCAATTTTGGCAACTATAAGTTCTACTAGTTTTTCAATTTGCGGAATAACTTTTTCTACTTCTGCCGCAACGGTTTTGTCTTCATTGTTAATATTGGTCAGGATATCCTTTGTACTCATTTCTTCAAGGTTCCTGTATTTTGATTCTCTTTCGGTGATTATCATTTAATTGAAATTTAATTATAAAAAACTAGTTTTATTTATTAACCCGAAATATATCGTGCTATTTTTTAATACTCAATTATCACTTTTATTTTTATTCAGCAATATTTTTTCCGGCATTTTTACCATTATTAAAAACAAACCCAAATGTAATTTGGAAAGCAAGGTTGTTCCCATTTTGCCATGTAGCAAAAGGATAGAAATTAATATATTTTGAATTATGTTTAATAGCATGAATTATTGAATTGCTGTAGCGAAACGAAATGTAAAAGTTGGGATTAAAATTATAATAAATACCTGCGAGAAGGTTAAGATCAAGTTTATTCATATCATAAATATTTTGCTTCACTCCATAAATAGTGTAAGAGGATTTAACAGGAGTACCGGCAGTTATACCTATTTCAACTCCAAATTTATCAACAGGAGTTTTTTTTATGTTAAATTTTATTTTTTGCTTCAATATCAAAGAAACATCAATATAATTTAAATTAAGAATATAAGGGATATAAGCTGAATCAACAGGCTGCGAACTCCCTTTTTGAATATATGCTATTTCCATCTGAATAAAGCTTGAATTACCTATTTTATTACTTACAAGCCCGCCAAATGAAAATCCCAGTTTATGAAAATCATTATCCCTATCAGTTAAATCAAATTTGCCGACATCAGTAACGGTAGCGCCAGCAATAAGTCCTGAATGGAAGTTCTGTGATTGTGCCATAGAAAACAGCAGCAAAAAAGATGTAATGAATAATATAAAATGTCTCATAATAGTTTCATTATTTAAAAACATTAGTGTCCGACTAAATTTTAAAACAATTTAAATTGATAAACTGGAACGGCTTCAACAACTCTCCATGCAAAAATAGGTTTTTTAAGGAACTCTATCAAATCAACATAACTCATCAAATGTAAACGGATAATAGTTG
>CAINEZ010000152.1 GCA_903847905.1 uncultured Bacteroidota bacterium | reverse complement strand
CAAATGGATTTAATTTTAAAACAGGAAACATGGGATGAGCTTATAACCAAACTTAAAGAGAAATATCCTCAACTAACAGAGGCGGATTTAGAACATAGCGAGGGTATGGAAAAAAATATGTTGCGGATGGTTGAGTATAAACTTGGAAAAACAAAACAAGAGATGCGGAAAATAATTGCAGAACTATAGTATGTTTTCACTTTTTAGACAAAATATAAGTTTAACATAAAAACAAATAAAATGAAAAAAGTATTGATAGCGTTGGACTATGATCCAACAGCACAAAAAGTGGCAGAAGTAGGCTTTTCATTAGCAAAAGCTATGGGAGCCGAAGTTACATTGCTTCATGTAATATCTGATCCGGTGAATTATACTTCACAGGGACATGTTACAATAATGGGGTTTGCCGGCTACATGGATACAGCTGCATTGCAAGTAGATAGTGTTGATGCGCTTAAAAAAGCATCCTTACAATTTCTTGATAAATCGAGAAATCACCTTGGCGAAAAAACTATTAAAACTTTAGTAGTAGAGGGTGATTGCGCTGAATCCATATTAAAGACTGCAAAAGGTATAGATGCAGATGTTATAGTTATGGGCTCTCACAGCCGGAAATGGTTAGAAAATATAGTAATGGGAAGTGTAACGGAAAAAGTTTTACATAACTCTACCTTACCGCTTTTCATAATCCCAACTAAAAAACAAACAATATGAAACGCACAGCAAAAGCGCACTGGTCAGGCAACCTGAAAGAAGGTAAAGGCGCATTGACCACGCAAAGTAATATTTTAAACCACACCAATTATAGCTTTAAAACGCGATTTGAAGAAGGTGAAAAAGGCACTAATCCTGAAGAACTACTTGCGGCAGCTCATGCAGGATGTTTTACAATGGCTGTTGCATCAGCATTAACTCAAAAAGGTTTGAGTCCAACATCTTTGAATACAGAGGCAACTGTATCTATGGAAGGTTTAAGTATTACAGGTGTTCATTTATCGATCACAGGGTCTGTCGCTGGTGTTAGTATCGAAGAGTTTACTGCGATAATAAAAGATGCCGAAAAGAATTGTATTATATCAAAAGCATTAAGCATTCCTATAAGTTCTGAAGCTCATTTGTTAGTTTAAAAGATTTTGAAAGTAAGTATTAAAAATATATATGTGAATCATGTAACTTATTTCTAAAGTTATGTAACACTTATAATTTTAAGAGTACTAACCTTTGCATAGTGATAATTTTATTAAAATTAAATCTATGAAAACTAAAATTAAATTTATTTCTATTTTGCTTATGCTCAGCATAGGTATATGGATAACACCACAAAAAGCCTCTGCACAGCGGTCTGTGAGCTTTCAGGTTTTTTATGATGAATTAAGCCCTTATGGTAACTGGGTAGATACTCCAAATTATGGATACGTTTGGATGCCCAATGTTGATGCCGGTTTTACTCCTTATGCCACTAACGGCTATTGGGTATTCACCGATGAAGGTTGGACCTGGGTTTCTAATTATCCATGGGGATGGGCGCCTTTTCATTATGGACGCTGGTACACCGATGTTACTTATGGACCAGTATGGATTCCTGGTAACGAATGGGGTCCCGGATGGGTTACCTGGAGAAGATCGGATGATTATTATGGATGGGCGGCAATGGAACCGGGTGTTAGTATTAGTATAGCTTATGGTAGCGGCTATTATCCGCGCCATAATCATTGGACAATTATGAATGGGAAGAATTTTGGAAGAAAGGATATTAATAACTATTACATCAATTCATCAAACAATACCACTATAATTAACAATTCAACAGTTATAAATAATACACGGGTAGATAAAGTTCATAATGTAAAATACAATGCAGGGCCTTATAAAGCTGATGTAGAAAAACATGCTGGTGAAAAAATTACACCTGTTGCAATTAAAGAAAGTAATAAGCCGGGGCAGAATCTGACCAAAGATCAACTTCAGATTTATAAACCTCAGGTACTAAAAAATAACTCAACCGGGACTCAACCTACTCCATCTAAAGTGGCGAACTATAAAGATGTGAGATCTTCTGTACAAAAAACTACTAAAACTCCAACGCAAAAAGTAAATCAGGAAACGAAACAGAAACCTTTACAAACACAAAAAAACGTGCAACCCACTAAACAACAGCAATCACAACCTAAGCAAACCGTGCAACCGACTATACTGAAACAATCACAACCAAGGCAAACTGTTCAACCGTCTAAGCAGAAACAATCACAACCAAAACAAACTGTGCCGCCATCTATGCAGAAACAATCACAATTCAAACAAGTCAATCCATCAGGAAAGGGGAAGAAGTAAAAATAAGTACTGAAAATATTATATACTTCATTAATTAATTTTATTCGAAAGCTTTACCAAATCTTTAAGTTCTTTATTACTTAATTCGCCAAGCCATTTTTCACCTGAACTGACAGTTAAATCTGCAAGTTCTTTTTTATCTCTTAGCATTTCGTCAATTCTTTCTTCCATAGTACCTTTATTAATCAGTCTGTATACGAAAACATTATTTTTCTGTCCGATTCTATAAGCCCTATCAGTTGCCTGTGTTTCTACAGCAGGGTTCCACCAAAGATCATAATGAATTACATTTTGCGCCTGAGTTAAATTCAGACCTGTTCCGCCCGCTTTTAGTGATAAAATAAAAATTTTCCGATGAATTTTTGTTTGAAATTCTTCTACCATTTTTTCTCTTTGTGTTCTGTTTAGAGAACCATGTAAAAACAGAGGCTCAGTTTGAAATTCATTTCTGATTAATGACTGAAGCAAATTACCCATTTCTTTATATTGCGTAAAAATCAATGTTTTTTCATTATTATCAATGATGGTATGAAGCAATTCAAATAACATTAAAATTTTACCTGATAATTCAGGTAAGTTTGCTCCTGACTTCAAATATTGATAAGGATGATTTCCAATTTGTTTTAGTGCCGTAAGCATTTTCAAAACTAATCCTTTACGTTCAATTCCATCGCTTTTTTCGATTGATTTCATTACATTTTTAACTGTACTTTCATATAATGCGGCTTGTTGTTTTGTAAGTGAAACATATTGATTGTTTTCAATTTTATCAGGCAGGTCGCTGATAATATTTTTATCATTTTTCATTCTCCGCATGATAAAAGGTGATGTAATTTTTTTAAATACATCTAAATGTTTGTGACTTTTTTCAATGGCAATTGGTTTGGCAAAATCATCGTTAAATTGTTTGCTTGAACCTAAATATCCTTTATTTGAAAAATCGAAAATACTCCAGTATTCGCTCAGTCTGTTCTCTACAGGCGTTCCGCTTAATGCAATTTTAATGTTTGAATGTATTGATTTTACTGCTTTTGTTTGATCTGCATTATGATTTTTGATATTTTGGGCTTCATCAATAATAGTAACATGCCATTTTAATTTGTTTAATATAGCTGCGTCAGAGCGTGCAATTCCATAAGAAGTTAAGAGAATATCCTGATTTTTAAATTCGGAGATATCACGTTTGTTTCCATGGTAAATATGGTAATTCAGTGTTGGGGTAAATTTTTCCAGTTCTTTACTCCAATTGGTTAAAATCGTAGTAGGCATAATAATCAAGGCTTTTTCTTTTTTCAAGAGCTTATCTTCTTTAAATTTTAAAAGAATTGCTAATGTTTGTAAAGTTTTACCTAGTCCCATATCGTCTGCCAATATACTGCCGAAACCAATTTTACTGTTTTTGTAAAGCCATTCATAACCCCGTAATTGATAAGGACGCATTAGCGCATTTAATTCTTTTGGCAATGGAATATTTTTTACTGATTTAAATTCTTCTAAAATAGCAGATAATTCATCAGATATTTCGATTTTAGCGCCATTATACTCATTGGCAAACAATACCTGAAGCATTTGATTTCTGCTGATAGGCTCCTGATTATGCAAATGTTTGATAAGTCTTTCCAATTCTTCTTTGGTAACATGAATAAAATTATCTTTAATTTTCACTATACCATTCATGCCTTTTACCAATTTTAAAAATTCCGTTTCAGACATAAGTTTATTTCCCACAGCTATCTGCCATTCAAAATTCAAAATAGAAATTAAGTCCAAATATGATTTTACATCTTTTGTTCCGTTAGTCTTTGCTTTTAGCGATGCAGCAGGTTTGATAATGTATTTTAAGGATTTGGGTAATAACATCTCAACGCCCAATAGCTGTAATACAGGAATTATCTGAAATAAAAAATCTGCAAATTTTTCAGGATTATATTGTAACGATAGTTTCTCATTACTATTAATTATTTTATTAAATTCAGGAAAGTGCTCTTGTAGTTGCTGCAAATCCTTAGTTACAGAAATAAAATTTTTATTATTTTTGAATTTATAAAAGGGAACTGGCACCTCAATAGTTTCACTTGACTTTTTTTTAATATTCAAATTGATATTAAATACAGGATATTTTTCATCAATTTCCAGTATAGGAATATATTCCCGTTTATGGATATGAATTTTATTGAGCCAAAGTTGAATGGCATTGAGAATTTCAGTATTTAAAGGTTTGAGTCGGTTTGCTTTTCCAAAGAATACATTTTGTATATCGTCATGAATATTTACTTTCCAGTTTTGTGATAGAATGTCTTTTATTATAGAATTAGTAAATACTGCGGTTAAACAAATTGCAAAATCTTCCTGATCAGAGAAATTTAAATAATTCTTCTCTGTTTCTTTTATAAATGAAATTGATGAAGAAAATTTATTTAAAATATCAAGTTGTAATTTTACACTATTATCTTGTATTAATGGTATCCAAAAAATATGAGATTTTTTATTTATGCTGATAAGCATTGGTATAATTGCCGATTGTTCAATAATTTTTTTAGAAAATAAAAAATAATGATACAAAACCTTTAATGATTCTGATAACTGTTGTAATTGAATATTATCTGTATCATTGAATATTTGAAATAACTGTGTTAATTGATAAAGCTTTTTTTCCGAATCATATTCAAGTTCAATGACACATTCCGAATTTTCTTTTAATATTACTGTTGCTGTATTTGCGTTATAGATATCAATTTTCTCAGTATTTTTAAAATAATGTCTGCTGACATTTTTCGTTATATACCTGAAATTAGAGAGCAAATCGTTTTTAAAATCTTTTTCATAAAATGGCGGATTGGGTGATAACAGATTTAAAAATTTATTATCGTATTTTGAAATTAAGCTGAAATCAAGTTCGTCAAAATCGCTGATAGCAGCCGACTCACTTTTTATAATTGGATTTTTTGTAAAATAAGTATCCCAAGTTTCAATTTTTTCAATAACTGAATTTTCTATCTTAATACCAGTTTTTGTTAATTCTTTCACTACATCCAAGCCATGTAATTCAAGTACTTTAAACGGATTCAAATCAATTTCATTTGCAATTAAATATATTACTGCTGCAAGATGTTTGCAGGGTACAGCCCAATCAGGGCAGGAACAATTCATATCAAAATCTTTCCATTCTCTTGGGAAAATTTTAATTCCTTTATTTGTTGCTATTTCTAATAATTCATCAGGTAGTTTTCTGTTAAGCAATGCAGCTAATATGGAGGGATGCTGTTTGATGGTTTCAATTAAATCATTTTTTTGGTTTTGTGAAAATTCAGGAACAATAACCCTTACATCATAAGGTTTGGGGCGACTTCCCTTAACTTTTGCAAAAATTTTATTTTTGTCAAATTCAATACTTCTAACTGAACCATTTGATGCATAACTTCTGCCACGCGGTAATCGGTTGCTGTAATCAATATTTTCGAGCGCATTTAAAAACTGCTACCCCCAGTATGTTTTTCCGTATTTTGCCATAAAATTATTCTTTTCTTTTCTTGTTCTTTTCCGCCAATTTTTTCAAACCATCTTCCAATTGTTTTATTTCTTTTATATCTTCGGCTTTTATTTGTTTTGTGCGAAATTTCTCATATTCGGCTTCAGCAAGTTCTTTAGCCATTTCAGCCGATATTTTACCGGCATGTTCCAGTATGTCCCTATCGTTTAAAGTTAAAAAGTCGTTGAGCTTTTTTATCCAATCTGCCATATACATGGGTTTGCGGTTACGGGCTTGTAATTCGGCAAATGATAAATATTGATCCACAATTAAATTCAGATCTTTTAATTCATCTTCGTTAAGATAGTTTTTTGCATTATCCACATCAGTTTTTCTAATTTTATCATGAGGGAAATTTTTCCATGAGGTCAACCCCATATTGGGTTTATCGGCATTTACCCTGTAGTAAATTATTTCAGCTGCTGTATTACCATGAATAGCCCAATGCATTTTATTCTGCACTTTTTTAAAGAACTCAATACTCATAGGGTGAGTTTTGTCGTAATCATGTGCCGTTGCATAAATATCTTTAATTTTTGCATAAAAAATCTTCTCTGAACTACGAATGTCTCTGATACGTTCAAACAGTTCTTCGAAATATTGATTGGTAATTCCGGTTTCTTTTAATCGTTCATCATTCAGAACAAAACCCTTAATTAAGTATTCTTTGAGTTGCTGTGTAGCCCATATACGAAACTGAGTACCTCTGTGAGATTTTACCCTGTAGCCTATAGATATTATAACATCGAGGTTATATATTTGGACTGTTCGTTGAACCTTACGGTAACCTTCAGTTTGAACTGTCAAGTAATCCTTGACAGTTCTATGTTCATGTAATTCGCCCTCTTCAAAAATATTTTTAATATGAAGGCTTATGTTTTGCTTGGTGGTTTGGAAGAGTTCAACCATTTGCGCCTGTGAAAGCCAAACAGTATCATTATCTAAACGAACTTCTATTTTAGATTTACCATCCTCAGTTGAATAAAGAAGTATTTCCGAACCTATGGGATTTTTCATATAAAATATTACAAATATTGTTTATTACCTCATTTTTTTAATATTTCTTCAATTTCGTTTAATGATTTTTCATTTTCTAAATCAACTGTCTTTAAAAAGTTCTGTGAATCTTGCCGTGTCATATTTACAAATTCAATAATTTTTTGTTGTATTTCAATTGGCGGTAAAGGAAATTCAATCGTTCCGATTTCATCTAAATTGATGTTTGCTCTTGCAACAGGTCTTTTCAACTGGTCAAGTATTTTTTTACCTGCTGAACTAAAAAGAAAAGATTTGAAATATTCTGGTAGCACCGATTTTTTTAATCTAACTAATGCCAATGCTTGATTAATGTTCGCTTCTCTCACATCGTTGTAAATAGCAACTTGTCCAATCGTTGCACCAACAATTGCAATTAAAACATCGTGATATTTTAATTGAGAAGATTTAAGCATTGTATTATGAATTTCCCTTTTTACAAATAAGCAATTATCAAAGTCAATTTCATTAAACTCATTTATTTCTCCGCTTCTTATAAATGGAATCCCTTCCTCTTTTGAAGTATAATCGTCACCACCTGCCAAAGGAGTAGCACCACTTGTTATTCTAATTGTATAATCTTTTAGCTTAACAGATGAATATTTTGAATTGCGAAATGCTTGTTTGATTTTTTTAAAAATCAATTTGTTTGAATAAGGGTCAAGTTTGCTTTTCAACACGTCCTTATATTCTACTGTAAAAATTCTTTTCTCAATTCTATTATCTTCTTCGGGCAATGTTATTCCGAGTTCTTTTAAAAGATAGGTGTCAATAGTTTTTAAAAATATTTGAGAATTCTCTTGACTCTTTCTGCTTTTTTTTGATGTATCATTTAGTTTTGAAACAATTTCTTTTTGAATTGTAATTGGCGGAATAGGTATTTTTATTTTTTTCAATAATTCACTACCAATTCCAGATTGATTGTTCCAATTAGTGCAGGTATTAAAAAAAACTTTTTGTTGTTGGTAGTAGTTTAAAATCCAACATAAATATTCAGGCAATACAATTGCAGAATTTGTTTTGATTCTTGTTATGTGATTAGAGCTAAAATAAATTCCGTCAAGATTAAAAAAACAAGTTTTGCCAACTAATTCCTGACTGTTTGTGTTATTAAATAAAACATCTTTAGGCTTAAGAAACTGGTCTTTTTTCGTTTCTAAATATTCAACACCTACATAAATATTTTTATCAAATTTCAATTCTCCATTTTCACCCATGTTTGTTGGACGAATGTGAATATATTTTTCAGCATCATCATCTGCTTGTGATTCTTTGCCAACTGCAAAACCTGTCTTGATATATTCTGCTATTTCCGTCAGAGGCTTTAAAGGAAATTTTACTTTATCTAAAAATCCATAGATAGCACCTGAATAATACAACGGATCAAGCCGTCCGTCAAGGTCTTTATATTCTGTTATGAAAACAGTTTTAGGATTATATCCTTTCGTAAAAATTATATCGGGGTTAATTGTTCTCATACAGTGCAGATATAAATTTCAAGTATTCTACTTCAATGGTTTCAAAGTCGTTTTGTTTTACGCTTTTGCCTGTGGCATCGTAGCCAATTTGCTCTGCAAGAGCCATAAAAATTGGATAGTTAAATTCAGTTTCAAATTTGTGAAAGTTGGCTTGTGCTGAATCGTAAATAGATTCTTTTACTGATTTAATTCTATCGTTCAAATCATCTGTTGTGGTTTTTCTCCAATTAATATATTCTTCGGTTTTCTTTATCGCTTCAATTTCTGCTTTGTATTTTTTCTTCGTCTGATTCGTGTTGTCAGTTTTTGTTTTATCACTGATGTTTTGTTTTCGTATTATAGAAAGCTCTTCGGTTTGGTCTGCAAGTAATTTTTTCACCTCATCATATTGGTCGGGTAATATTTTTTTCTCACTTTCTAATTCAATCAATTTGCTTTCGCTTGCCTTAACAGCACTCTTTAAATATTTTGCTTTGGCAATTTTTATTTTTTCCGAAACAGTGTAAGGATGTTTTTTAATAATAATGATTGAGGATTTCACTCCTGCACCATAATGTGAGAATGTAAATTGAGGAAGTGAAACAACAGCCAATATTTGAAAGTGTTCCATTATCCAATCTCTCACATATTGCTCGCTGGAGTTTGTAAGTAATCCGTCAGGAATTACCACTTCTGCAATGCCTCCAACTTTCAACATCTTATAATACAATTCAAAAAATATGATTTGTGAAGCTATTCTTGGAATGTGTTCTTCTTCGTTGTCTTTGTTGTTACGAATGGCATCAATTGCATCCGTTCTTTTTTTGGTAATGTCATAATCATTAAAACCAAAAAATTGTTTTAAGTCGTTTTGTTCTTTCTCGTCTGGCTTTGGTCTGTTTTCAATTGGTTGTCCACCGTAAGGCGGATTTGTGAGAATTAAATCGTAATCACATTCTAACACATTGTATGCGTTAAGCCCGTTCATGTGTTTAATGTTGTCGTGTCCATCATCATGTAAAGCAAAGTTTGTTTTTGCTGTAATTGCTATTTGGTCGTTATGTTCAATTCCGTAAACAGCACCATTAGCAAACTCTTTCCAATGTTTCGGATATTTGTGTTTGTAATGTGAAATGGCATGAATTAAAAAAGAACCACTACCGCAACAAGGGTCAAGCACTTTTGATTTCTTTGTAAAATTAGAATCCCATTCAATAGGAGAAACTTTAAGCATAAATTCTACAACATTTCTCGGAGTAAAGAATTGTCCGAAATCACCTTTCATAAAATTTTCCCTAAAGGTTTCAAACGCTAATCCTTTCGGGTCGTTATCGGTGTTTACTAAACTTATTGTTTCAAGTTTTTTAATGATGTCGTAAAGCTGAAACTTGGAAATATTTAATGGGGTTAAAAGGTTTTGAACTTTTGATTCAACTATTGCTTTCTTGTATTCCTCTGTAATGCGTTCTAAAAGTTGGTCTTTAGTTTCGTTTTCGTATGTCTGAAAAAAATATGGCGAAAGATGTTTTTCTTCTTGTTTCAGTTCGTCAAACATTTTTAGAAACAGAAGTTTATTAAATTCAGTATTGGCAACTTCTTTGTCTTTCTCGCCAAGATTCCAAATGATATTATGGCATTGTTTGAAGATTCTTTTTAAATCGTAAGGAGTAGAAGGTTTTAAATTTTGATAATGCTTTTTGTTCTCAGGAATTTCTCTACCGTTCACATAAGCGTAAACAACAGGTTTTTCATAGTCATATGGAATGTGTGATACAGGTAAATCATTACCCTCTTTTACCATCCATATTTCTATTGGTTCGTTCCCTATTCTATATGCAAAATATTTAGCTTTTATTTCTTCGGAATGAGCGTAACTTCTTGCTTGTTTAAATATCTTTTCAATTTTGTCTTTCGTTTCGGGTTCTTTTACTTCCACTACTAAAAAAGCTCCTTGTTTATTTGGATAATATAAAACAATATCCGCAGCAGTTAACCCAGAACTTCCCTGTTGGGCATTAACTTCAAATTTTATATTCTCTTTTTTATACCCATAATCCAAAACTAATTCAACATAAGTAATTGCACGAACAAACTCCTCAGGATTAAACTTGCGTTCGAACTTTTGATGAATATAAAGTATCGTTTTTTTGTCTTGATTTATTTCAATCAATCCTTTTTCTATTCCTCTTTGTAAAAATGATTCCATAAATAAATTTCAATTAATTATTCCATAAATTTTTATTATTATTAACTTGTAAATTTATTCAAAAGTATTTTAAACATTTCAATTGTTAAAAAGAAAGCTGAAATTATTTTTTGTAATCATAAGTGCATGAATTTATTTTGAAATTATTTTATTGTAATTCTACAGCCTGAAAAAACTGTTTCCCCACTGAATACTGAATATCTTTATTATGCTGTAACCTGCCAAAAATAAGAGCGGGATGTGTGTTTATTTTTTTTGCATAACTAAGAATTTTAGCTTCTGTTACGGGAAAATTCTCTCTCAGTTCTTCTTCTTCTTCTTTTGAGAATGTCCATTTTACAGCAAAGTCATCAGCTTCGGCTTCTTTTGAAAGATCCTTTTCTTTGTATTCAAAATCTTCAAGAAAAATGTCTTTTTTCCCGTGTAATAATATATGACCTGCTTCATGGAAAAATGAAAACCAGAAAATGTCATTACGCTTGTGCCTTCCTGTAAGTTGAATAACCGGCATATCGCCAAGCCAACGAGTAGCGCCATTGATGGGAGCTTTTTGCAGGCAAGGCGTGAAAATAACTTTAACACCTGCATTATTGCATAATGCCTGAAGCTGTTTGAAAAAATCAGCAGGATGCTTAGCCATTAATGTTTTTATTTGCGGTAAAGTATCTTTAAATGACTTCTCGGTGTAAGCATTTGATTTAACCTGTTGAGCAGAGATTTCGCCTTTACGCAACCATGCAGAAATAGCATACGGTTCTTTGGTGTATTTTAATGAAATACGAAATGCCACTTTTAACTGCTGGTTATAATAATAATCTTCCCATGCTTTGGGTGAGGCCACACCAAAAAAAGACATTAGTTGTGAAGCCATTTCGGGTTTAGAAGGCAATATAGATAGCCAGTTTAATTTTACCATTTGAGCAATAGGAAATTTTTTTGCCCACTCAACAGCTTTTACAATAATTTCTTTTCGCCTTTCACGGGCAATATACTCATCATAATTCCGCTGGCTGTTGAGCCAAAAATGAGCAGGGATTTTAAGTACACTCTCAAATTGTACAGCCATATCAGGAGTTATTGAACTATTACCCTTAAGAATGGCGGTAATGGTTTTTTCGGGCTTTCCCGTACGGAATGCAAATTCTTTAGGACCCATCCTAATTTCTTCTAACTTTTCTTCCAAAGTTGATCCCGGATGAGGCCTTGATTGTGGAAAATATTGATTTTGCTTTTCCATGATTATCTTTCTTTATGATAATTTAAAATTTCAATTATTTCAACACTTTTTATCTCTAGCCAGATATACCTACCGTCTTTATCAGTAGGGATGGGGTTTTCGTGTGGCTCAAAAACCAACCTATAAGGTTGGTCGAGGTCGCAAGCCCATTGTCCTTTTCTATTGCTTAGCAGTTCGTGATAGTTGCCCGGTAAATATCTTACTTCATCTAAAGTAGTAGCATCTTCCAACTGTGTGAGCCTTTTCTTGATTTTTTCGGCTCTGATTTTCCCGAACTCTTTCAACAATTTTTTATCATCATTGACAATTTTTTCGAGTTTTTTGTCGCTAAAGGTAAT
>CAINEZ010000151.1 GCA_903847905.1 uncultured Bacteroidota bacterium | reverse complement strand
AAGAAATATTGAATAAAATAGCTGATGATAATCAGACAATTACAAAAATCATCAAAATGAATGCCGCATTAAAAGCGGCTTAGCGTTGATGCGAAACTTAAATAATTACAAATAAAGTTGATGTACGACTAACGAATGCAATTAAAATAGCAAAGGATTGGACAAAAGATAAAGCTTCAGTAGGAGATGCAAGAAATTCTTCGTTTGACTCAATTGCCGTTGCTAATGTATTGACTAATCCAATTGAAATTGCCGTAGCCCATTCTGTAGGACACGCTGTTGCTACAGCACATATGGCAGACCATTCATTGAGAGCAGCAGAATATGCGTTGAAAGCTATTAAACTTGCTGACAAATCAATTGACATTGAAAGAAAATTTCAAGACAAAAATTTATCACTTGACATCACGGAACTTGTTCTATCTGCAAGGAACAAACAGAGCATAAAAGCCAATGTGGCTGACTTAGAAAAAACAACGGCATCGGCTGGTTCAATAACAAAATAAATATTTACAATTATGGACAAAAAAGAATTAGAAACTCCTCATTACAACAAGGTAAATCCTTTCGTAATTATCAAAGGAGGTGCAACCAAGTTTATTGACTTTGTTGAAAAGGTATTTGATGCGAATGAAAATAAGCAAGTAAGAACTCCTGATAGAGATGGGACACTGATTCACGCAGAAATCCAAATTGGAGATTCAATGATTCTATTGGCCGACTCAAAAGGCGACTGGCCTTTTACACCTGCATTTCTGCAAGTTTATGTTGACAATGCACAACAAATTCTCGACAAAGCCAAAGCCGAAAAAGCAGAAATTGTTACAGAACTGAGCGACTTTTACAATGGACTAAAATTGGCGAGATTAAAAGACCCATTTGGTAACATTTGGTGGCTATATGAAAAAGTTGATAATAAAGTTTCCGAAAATAAGTCTGACACAGATTGGCATAATAGCAAACCAAGTGAGATTTATACGACATTAATGAATGCAATGAAGAACCTAAAATAAAACAACGAACCGCTAACACAGGGTATACATCATGCAGGTTTCAGAACAATTTGCAAGTTCCAAGCTCGCTGGCAAGGGTTGTATCGGTGGATAAGGAATCGTCCACGAAATCCTGCACGTTGCATACCCTCAACGTTGGTGGCAACCGTAAAAAGACAGCGTACATCACAAAAGAATTGAAAAAATGACCAAAATATTTATAAGTCATAGCTATCAAGACAAAAAGTTTGTCAATTTATTGACAACTAGACTTCGTGACGAAGGAATTCAAGTATGGACTGATGAGAAAGAATTGGCTGTCGGGGACAATATCGAAGAAAAGATAACTGATGCTATCAAGAAAACTGATTACTTCATTGTTGTTCTATCAAAAAACAGCACAAATTCAAAATGGGTGAACTTTGAATTATCCGCAACCAGACTAAAAGAAATTTCTCAAGAACAAAATATTATTCTACCAGTCCTTATAGAAGACTGTTGTTGAAATGTTATTGCGAGACAGGAGAAATGCTTAATTCTAAAGGCAGTGCCCGACTTGCAGTTTATTTGAGAAATTTGACCAAATCTGAAAAAATAACTCTGATTTTAAATAAAGTAACAATGCATTTATCTTTGGATATGACTAAAAAAAGATTTCTTGCAGGGGAAACGATTATAAAAGTTAGTAAAGTATAATATTTTGATTTGGACAATTTAAATAAAATGAACGAACCGTCAACAAAGGCTAAAACCCAATTGGGGGTTAAGTAGGGCGGTGAGTTTAGCGTTATTAAGTACATTTGTTCTAACTTGATAATTTTGCAGTACCTAATCCCCAACTGGGTTTAGCCTCGACCGTTAGCCGCAAGCGAACAAATGACAGTGCGATGGACAATGAAATAGAAAATTGAATTAAATCATAAAAAAAAAGAAGGAAATCCCATGCAGAATAAGTCTTTAGTAGTAATTGACATTCAAAATGACATTACCAAAAACTACAAAGAAATCATTGACAATGTTAATCGGTCAATAGATTGGGCAGTGGAAAATGAAATTCATGTCGTTTACATAAGGCATTATAACTTATCTGACGGCACAAGGACTTTCAAACCTAATACTCGTGGGTCTGGATTAGTTTCGGACATGAAATTGGTTTCCAAAAACATTTTTGAAAAATCCAAAGGCAACGCATTGACCAGCGAAGATTTTGCTGACTTTATTAAGAAAAATAAAATAAGCGAATTTTACATTACAGGAGCAGACGCCATTGCCTGCGTCAAATCAACCGTATTTAATATGTGCAAGGAAAACTACAAAGTTACAGTCTTATCAGATTGTATTACGAGTTATGATAAAAGGAAAATTGACGAAATGCTGAATTATTACGAAAAAAATGGCAGTAAAATAATTAATTTGAATGACTTGTTAGATTCTAAATAAAAATGCCAGTGGCAAACAATCGCTAAACCCCATTTGGGCCTGCTCCACGTGACAAATAATCCTAATAATTAAGAAAAAACCATTATCTCGCTAGGAAATCGATGTCGGAGCCCACACAGGTTTTAGCGTCAACCATTAGTCGCAAGCTTCACATGATTGATCCAGACGGGGTAATGCAGATTCGTTCCTAAATAGTATAAACATAAATTTTGAAAATTTTATGAAAAGAATCGACCAAACAAGGCGTAACTTCATTAAAATGGGGGGAATTGCAACAGCATCATTTGCCTTGCCCACCAAGATCTATCCAGCACATCTAACAGAGCCTAAGAGCATAGGAGACAAATCTCCGATAGATAATCAGCTCAGATTGCATTGTGGGCTTTTGCGATTGTATGACGAGTTCGATCCTTTGCTGGACAAAATGGCACCTGGCTTTCACTACGATTGTTCACACCCTGAACTCAGCCGACTGCGCAAAAATTATCAGCTTGATCGAGTCGCCGGAACTGGTAATGACTGGTCTAGAGCACTAAATCTGATGAAATGGATAACCGAGCATGTAAGGCACAGAGGCGACATCACCAGCGCTTTGCCAGAGGTTTGCAATTCACTTCCTATGAATGCACATGGACTTCTGGAATACTCGTTCGATAAGGGTCAAGATCAAGGTATCAGTTGCTACATGTTAGCTATTGTTCTTACAGAAGTCTGCCTATCAATAGGATTGAAAAGCCGTATAGTTTCGTTAAACCCAATAAATCCGTATGACTATGATAATCACTTAGTCGTGGTAGTTTGGTGCGCGAACTTCTCAAAGTGGGTGATGGTCGATCCCTCCTACAATGGATATCTTCGTGACGCAGCAGGAGTAGTTCTTAACCCTTGGGAAATCAGAGACCACTTTTGCCGGCTGAAGACGATTGAATGCAACGAAGAATTGGCACACAATGGTGTCAAACACAGCTCAACAGACTACCTCAGGTACCTGGCGAAGAACCTGTTCTACTTGCAATCACCGACCTTCAGTGGCTTCAACGGTACAACGACATCAGACAAGCCGTGGCTAATACTTACCCCCAAACACTTCGATGTCTGCAAAAGAGAGAAATACCATATGAAGTGGTACAAAGATGGATACAGTGGTAACTGGGAATACGATGAACTTGAGAAGCTAATGAGGAAGGAATGCTACCTTATCTACACTTCATCTATCGCATCATTCTCCCAAAGGCCTACTTGAGCAGTCCGCAGATCAGGCGTCATAAAGAAAATTTCTACCTAAATTGGTAACTGAGTTCTCAAGTTAATTGCAAATTTTTTACTTTAAAATAATAATATACTTATCTTTAACGTTAGTAAGTTATCTAAGGACATTGGAATTCCTCAAACCAGAACTTCTGCTATTATAAAAGGACAAAGGGCAATAACTGCGGATACTGCACTTAGGCTGAGTTTATATTTTGGAACTTCACCCAAATTCTGGTTAGGAATTCAGGACGATTATGATTTGGAGGAAGCTTTTAAAAATAAACGAGAAGAACTTAACAGGATAAAGAAAAAAGAAGATTAGACCGCCTAACAAACGCCAAATGCCATTCGATGTGAAGCAGGTTTCAATTTGATCTCTGCCGGAAACACAAACCCTACTAAAATTGACAAACATCGTAACCCGCACGGCTACTGGCGTCAGTTGTTGGCGTTAATGCTGATAAAAACAACTAGTCCTGACATAGGGTTGTCGTTTGACAAATCTACCTTTGGATTTTAACAAGTTTAAAAGACAGATCATGAAACATGAATGGAAAAAGAATGAGAAGCAATTCTATTTGCCTAAAAACAAACCTGAATTGATTAATATCCCGAAATTCAAATTTTTCACAATTGAGGGAAACGGAAATCCTAATGATGACTTTTTTGCTGCATGCATCGGAGTTTTATATTCGTTATCCTACGGTATTAAAATGAGTCCTAAAAAGGGACTTGAGCCCGAAGGATATTTCGATTACACGGTTTATCCACTTGAAGGAGTTT
>CAINEZ010000150.1 GCA_903847905.1 uncultured Bacteroidota bacterium | reverse complement strand
GGTTTAAAATTAAACCGGAAATATTTTTACAAAAACCTGATGAATTTAAAAATAAAGTTTTATCTTTGCTATTAATTAATACAAGTTGTCATAAACAACCTTGTGAAACTTAACAAATAATTATGTAAATTGAATAATGAATTTCCAACATTTTTAAATGCGTCTCTCTGAATCTCTTTTTAAAATCTTACCTTTATTTAATATTATTACCTGGTTAATATCAACAATAACTCTTTGGCAAAAATAGTGGAAATAAATAAATCTTACAGAAATTTGTATAATAGATGAATAATAAATTTAATTTTATAAATTTGCTTTATATTCACTTTAAAATTTTTTGATATGAAAAAAACTCTTACTCATTTTTTGATTTTTTGTTGCTTTGTGCTTTCATTTTCTATTTGTTTTTCACAAACTACCATAGTTCTGCAACCAGATGAAACAACAAGTAAAGACGCAACGGTTTGGGATTATCAACCCAACGAAAACATGGGCGCATTTACTGATTTTACAGCAAACGCGTGGACACAGTCTGGAACACCATCAATAGCAAGAAGCCTTATTGATTTCGATTTATCCGCTATACCTTCAAATGCCACTATTATAAGCGCCACTTTATCTTTGTACTATCATCATAGCACACATACAGTGGGACATTCAACAATAAGCGGTTCAAATGCATGCTGGCTAAAAAGAATTACATCAAATTGGAACGAAATGACAGCTACGTGGAATAATCAGCCTTCAACCACTACTCTAAACGAAGTAGCTTTACCCACCAGCATCAACGATACAATGGATTACCCAAATATTGACGTTACAAATTTAATTTCTGATATTTATAATAATCCTTCAACGGGTTATGGTATGATGCTAATGCTCCAAACAGAACAATATTATAGAGCCCTTCTTTTTGCCTCAAGCGGTGAAATTGATCCAGCAAAAAGACCTAAATTAACAGTAACATATAATATCAATACTCCATCAAGTGACACCTGTATTATAATTAAATTAAATAATAATAATGGTAAAGGAAAAGATGCAACTGTTTGGGATTATCACCCTAACGAAAACTTAGGCACATTTACTGATTTTACTGCAAACGCATGGACACAGTCAGGAACGCCAGCAATAGCAAGAAGCCTTATTGATTTTGACTTATCCACTTTACCTTCAAATGCCATTATTACTAACGCAACTTTATCTTTGTATTATTATCCTAGCACAAGTACTGTTGGACATTCAACAATAAGCGGTTCAAATGCATGCTGGCTAAAAAGAATTACATCAAACTGGAACGAAATGACAGTAACATGGAACAACCAGCCTTCGACCACTACTCAAAACGAAGTTGTTTTACCTGCCAGTATTAACAACACAATGGATTACCCAAATATTGACGTTACAAATTTAATTTCTGATATTTATAATAATCCTTCAGCGGGCTATGGTATGATGCTAATGCTTCAAACAGAACAATATTATAGAGCATTATTATTTGGTTCAAGCAATTGCCCTGATCAAACAAAAGTTCCAATACTTGAAGTTTGCTACCATACCATTGCCTCAGTTCCTGAAATAAAAACTTTGGATTCTTATTCACTTTCTGTATATCCAAACCCTGCTTATGACGCTATTTCTATTGACTATATCTTAGCCGATAACTCAAGTGTTACTATTGATTTTTATAATATCACAGGGAAATTAATCGACCAAATAAACATGGGATATGAAACGAAAGGAAAACATAACTTGCAATATATAATGAAAACAGGATTATTTCCGTCAGGTATATATCTTGTAAAAATATCAACGAATGATGTAATATTAACAAATAAATTTATAAAAGTTAACTAATAGGAATTCAAATTGACAAAAGCTTAATCTGCCTTTTCAATTAATTGTTTTTGCGCTTTTAAAAGTTTTTTATATTCATCAAGCAGTATCGCAGGTGAACCGGTAACTGTTACATTTGCCGGAATATCTTTCGTAACAAGGCAACCCATTCCAAGAGTTGAATTTTCTCCAATAGTAATTCCATTTCTTAAAGTAACCGAAGGTGCAACCCAACAGTTATCACCTATGCTTGTGCTGCCACCAATCATTGTGCATGCAATGATAAGTGAGTTTTCACCAATAACAACATTATGCGCTACATGAACCAGATTATCAATTTTAACGCCCTTCTTAATAATTGTATCTCCTAATGAGCCCCTGTCAACACATGTGGAACTGCCAATCTGAACATCATCTTCAATAACTACACTCCCATAATGAGGGAAATTTATGTTGTTCCCTTTCTCGTCTTTAACAAATCCGAAACCCCAATTTCCTATTGTAACATTTGACCTGATTATAACCCGATTCCCGATTATGCTACCTTTTTGAATATGAGTGTTTGCTCCAATAATACAATCGTTACCGATAATAACATTTTTATCAATGACAGAATAATGACCTATAGAAATATTTTTACCAATTTTAGCTGATTGGTGAATAATTGCAGTGGGGTGAATTTCATTTTGAATTTCTTCTCTAAAAAAAAAATGTAAGCAATCAACAAATGTATTTTTAGGGGAATCAGATAAAACAATATTTGCTTTTATTCCTTTTTTAGTTTGTTCATCAAGTTTTTTATATATTGATGAATCAACTACTATAAGTGCAGCAAGAGATTTTTTAAGTAAGTTGCTTGCAGTAGTTTGATATTTTAATGATAAAAATGAAATATGATTTCCTGTTGCTTCTGAAATATTTCTTGGTCCGATAATATTTCTGCTTAATTCAATATCTGAAGTAATTACTCTGAATGCTCCTTCTTTAAAGTAATTCAGAATATTTTCCAATGTGATTATATTTTCCATCTTAATATTTGAAAAGTTTCTGCATATTTTTCATTAATCTGAAGTCCTTTGATTCTCATTAAAGATTTTAAATATTCCTCATCACTATATTGACGGAACGCTTGTGTTTTATATAGTTTAAGCATATCTATCTTTTTATTCAAGTGACGTTCTTCAAGAACTACAAACATGTTGGAAAGAAATGAAAAATTATTCCAAGGCATTTCATACGAAAGAAGCCTTGATTGCTTGAATGCTCTTACTCCTTCATCATATATGGTTTTATGATCCTGATGAATATCCGAACTGCTAGGAAGAAAAACAATATCAGGTTTAATCTTAAGGTTTAATTTAACCATTTCTTCAAGAATTTCCTGGCGATATTGAGGAAAAACCCTGACTTCAAAATCAAATAAATAAAGATGTTCTCTTTTTATTCCCATGAAATCGACAACTTTCAATAATTCATCTTTAATAGCGCCGGGACCAAACCCCGAAGGGATGGACTTTTCGCACATACTAAATACCGCATAATGTATTTCAATATTATTTTCTAATAATTTCATCATTGTCCCGCCGCTCGAAAATTCAGCATCATCGGGATGAGGACCTAAAAATAAAACCTTTTTAATTTTATTAAATCCAATTCCGTTCATAAATATTTCTTTAAAAGGTTAGCTAATTGATTTGTTGTTTTGCGCCTGCTGTATTGCTTTACTTTTTCATTATCAAATGCAAATGTAATTTTATTAATACTGTTTTTTTAAATTTGATCTAAAAATCCAATTATTAAATTTACATTTCTTCTGTTAAATACTTGCACTTTATTTCAATTTCTTTAACAGGTAAGCTAAATCACTATTGGGATTACTAAAGCATAAGATTGATTGTTTTCTCTAAGCACTTAATTTTCATTTAAAGAATGTTCCAAATTATATATTATAATTAATCTGGGATATTACTAATAATTCTGCTCAACTCTTCTGCCTGCTTTTTGCGCGAATATTTTATATGTAGGTCATTTTTCCTGTCAAGGTTATGATTTTCTTTCCACAAATGGATAAGAGTTTGCAAATGTTGTTTTAGATTATCAGTTTCATTATAATCAAAAGTATTACCAGCTTTGCATTCTTCAATAATTTTTGCAGCATCTCCATTAATAGGTCCAATGCAGATAATAGGTTTTCCTGATGCAAGATATTCGAAAAGTTTTCCGGTAAGTATTCCTTCATTATTTTCGATACGTGGAATAGCCAGTAATAATGCTGTACTATTTAAAAGAAAATATACAGATTCATTGTGCGGAACATACTTCAGATATTCAACACTACTTAAAATATTTTCGTTTTTAATTAATTGCTTGATAGAATCGGCAATCTCACCAACAAAGCGAAGCTTCAAAGGGATACTAATGTTTTCTTTTACTATTTCAGAAAACACTTTAATGAAATTCTCGACGCCGTAATTGGAGGCAAGTGTTCCCGTATATGTTATAAGACAAGTATCTTTTGGAGAAGAAGATGTTATATGAAAATCAGCGTCATCATAACCATTTGGTATTACATGAATTTTATCAGGTTCTATTTTATCAGATTTTGTAAGGAAAACCCGTTTTATTGCATCGCTTACTACAATTATCTCATCTGCATTTTCGAGAACAGCTTTTTCAAATGCGGCATCTTTCTTTTTTGCAAAGCCAAGATGTAACATATCTTTGTAATAATAAATATCAGTCCATGGGTCACGTAAATCAGCAATCCATTTATAACCGGTTTCACGTTTTAATTGCAACCCTATGAGTTGAGTTGAATGAGGAGGGCTTGATGTTATTATTGCATTAAAATTTCCCTGTTTCAATAATTCTTTAGTTTTCCTTAATGCGTATTTATTCCAACCTATACGCGCATCAGGAATGTACAGATTACCTCTTAAAAACCTCATGATTTTTTGAACAGAAGAAGGATTACTTTCGTTGGCAAAACCTGAATGTGGTATATTTTTCTTTTTTGTAAGCAAACTGTAAATACCAAAAGGTTCTTTTGTGTTTGTCCTAAATACATTAATGCTTTCATGAATATCGTTTAATAATGATTCATCACGCAAAGGGTAGGATGCTTTTTTTTCATCAACTGTAACAACATAAGGAATATAGCCGAATTCAGGTAGATAACGAGCAAATTTGAGTGCCCGCTGCACCCCCGAGCCTCCGCTTGGAGGCCAGTAATATGTTATAATCAGAACTTTTTTCATGAAGCTTTTGGCTCCTTTGCCGAATCATTCAATTTTTTTTTACCAATAAACTCATAAAATAAACCTCCTGCTACAACAATTATCAGTAGAATGTTGAATGCAAGTGATACTTTTTCTCCAACATAATATACCGAAGGTTCAAATTTCCATTCAATTTTATGCGTGCCTGCCGGAATTACCATAGAGCGCAAAATATAGTTAGCCCTGAAATAAGTAGAAATTTTTCCATCTACATATACATTCCAACCTTTGTCATAATAAATTTCAGAAAAAACAGCTAGTTGATCTTTATAAGTTTTGGATTCATATACAAGATCATTTGGCTGATAACTGGATAAGGTTATAGATGATGCAGAATCTTTTTTATTTTTATAATTTACAACATCACTTTCAAAACGTTTGTCAATAATTGCAGTTATTGCGGGATTGAAATTTTTCAGGGAAGCTAATTCCGAATCAGCATTTGCAACTAATTTGTAGTTGTCGACAAACCATACATTCCCTAATTTATATGGGTTTTTGATAGGAGGTGCTTCTGGATTATAAATAAAATATTTTGTGTTAAGCATATTAAGTATGGAAATTGTTGGCATAGTTGCAGTAATTGCAGAATCAGGGGATTTGGCTGAAAGTGCATTTTTAATTTTGTTAATATCACCTAACAAGGGACCTTCAATGAGTTCCTGGTAGCGTTTTAATTTAGCGCCATGATAACCCCCGATAGAGTTGTGATAGTATGAAGTGCCGGCATCATTGAATGGATCATTCATATTCAGCACACGGTAATCTAACGACTGATCTGTAAGAATAGCTTCATTTGCAGCAGTTTTTGGATAAGCAGCAGCTATTTTGGCTTTACTATCGAAGTTTTTAGAGTTCAGATAGCGCTTGTCAATAACCATCATATCAATTATTACCAATGCAATAATTGTAATAATAACAATAGTCTTGTTTTTTATTTTATCGAGAGTTGAAAGCCAAAGCAATATTGCCGTAATTAATATAAATATAAGAGATCTGAAACTATCAGCTATCATAAGCCCTGGCCTGTCGGACTGAAGTGCTTTCATAAACCAGTCTGGAAAATACCCGCGGCTTACATATTCAGTATCCTTATCAACAACATAATTAAAAAACATACTTCCAATTAAGCCAAAAACAACAATAAGTGATATTGTAATTATTGAAGAATGTTTAAGCGCTTTAAGTTTTACTTCTTTCAAAACATTTTTATCAAACAGTTTTCCTAATGCCAGCATAGCAAGTATAGGGATACATAATTCAGCAATAACAAGAGCAAAAGATACTGACCTGAATTTGTTATAACCCGGAACATAATCGAAAAAAATATTTGTGAACCACATCATGTTCCTGCCCCATGCCAGGAAAAAAGATAAGAGAGTTGCAGACACCAGCCACCATTTATACTTTCCTTTCACTATAAATAATCCGAGTATAAACAGGAAGCACATTATTGCTCCTGCATATACAGGCCCTGATGTAAAAGGTTGCGCCCCCCAGTAAGTAGGGAGCTCTTTTACTGCTTTTTCTGCCTGAGCTTTTGGATAACCGTTTTCTACTAAGGCTTTGTAAGTATTCGAATTCGTACCTAAATTTTCACTTCCACCGCCCATATAATTTGGAATTAAAAGTGTAAAAGTTTCCCACTTCCCGTAACTCCAGTCAGTAGCATAATCTCTGTCAAGCCCCGAAGTTTTATTTGCTATATCGCTTGTTAATTCAGACTTTCCACGAGTTGTATATTTTCCGTATTCATAAGTTGACCATAAATTAGTTATGTTTACGCCCAACGCTAATATCAATGCAGCAACCATAATTATAATAGCCTTAAAGAACTCTTTTATTTTTTTATCTCTGTATTTACCTATGAATTCAGCAATGCCAAGAATTATAACTGCCAGCATCAGGTAATAAGTCATCTGCACATGATTTGCATTTATCTCTAAAGCAAGGAAAAGCGCTGTTAATAATCCTCCCAGAATATATTTCCCTCTAAAACATAATATAATCCCTGCAATAACCGGAGCCATATAGCCTATAGCTAAAGCCTGAGTATTATGTCCGGCTATGAGAATAATAAAAAAGAACGAAGAGAAAGCAAATCCACATGCCCCGATAATACTAAGTCTGGGATCGATACGAAGTACCAGAAGCAAAATATAAAACCCGATAAAATAAAGAAATACCAAACCGGCAGGGTGCGGAAGTCCAAAATGAAATACTCTGTCAATATATTTTATGAAATTTGAACTATATACTACTGATATTTGATATGCCGGCATTCCTCCGAACATCCTGTTTGTCCACAATGCTTCTTTTCCGGTTGCAGCCCTGAAGTCCGAAATTTCTTTCGACATACCCTTGAAATGTTGAATATCACTCTGACCTAGCTGTTTCCCTTCCATTAAAGGACTAAAATAAAACATCGTGATCACAACAAAAAGCACAATTGCTATAATGTGCGGGACAAATGATTTGATTTTGGAATCTTTCAT